>JAPKYJ010000021.1 GCA_026394375.1 Methanomassiliicoccales archaeon | reverse complement strand
ATCGCGTTCCTCGTTCGCCAACTCTTCGACGCCACCTTCCGCGAGACGGAAGGTCTATTGACAATGCTGGCCGTTTACTTCGAGCTGGACGACGTTCCTGACCATTCGGTGATGTGCAAGAAGAACGCCAGCCGACGCTGGCTGGCGTTGTGGAAGCGGTTCTTCTCTTACGTCCTGGAACGATTGCCGCGACGGACGGTCGTGGCCGCCACCGACGCTTCCGGCTTCAGCGGCCGGAAGCGATCGTGGCGTGAAACGGATTACGCCGTCAAGGCTAACCAGGACTGGGTCAAGATCCACGCCGTCATCGAGGTGGACGAGTTCTTCGTACTCAATTATTGCCTGACAGAGTCGAACGTCCATGACAGCCAGATGTTCTCGGAGGTGTGGAGCGGTCTGCCCTCGAACGTGCAAGTGAAGCGGAGTCTGGCCGACTCCGCTTATCACGGGGAGGACTGCCTGCTGGCAGCTCGCCAGCATGGAGCGGCGTCGCTCCATGCGATAAAGAAGAACGCTCGATATTTCGAGAAGCCGGAGACGATGTATTAAGAGGTGGTCTCGTTCTGGCAGCACTGACCGAACCGCGCTGCGGCCCTGTACGGCAAGAGGAATCATGCTGAAACAACGTTCAGCATGATTAGCAGCCGATTCGGCCACTGAATAAAATGCCGCTCAGAAACGGGACGGAAAAACGAGATGCGATCGAAGATCGCAACGCACAACATTAGGATGCTGGCTTGGATTACGTTCAACTCAGCGAATTAGTTTAGCGTCAGAGTCTCCTTGTTTGAAATGATTTATTATAGTCGGCGCCTCTCGGAGGGAGCAGGCCTAAGATATAAGTGGAAAGGTCATTTGTATATATGGCTGTCGGCGATATTGGAAGTTGGGCCAGAGATGGAATAGTTCCCTGGTGACTCAGGCCACTATCGAAGAAATGCGACGTTATGATTTATCTGACAAAAAGGTTGGATTGCATGAATCCTGAGAAAGGAAAAACAATAGGCGTATACCTGTGCTGTGAGGAGGGCGAGATTAGCAGTAGAATCGATCTCGATTCCGTAGCGAAGTTCCTTAAGCAATTTGAGGATGTTGTTGATGTTGGCATACATCATGAGCTTTCGTCAAGGGAGGGTCTGTATTATCTTGTTGCGAAATATTTTGAGAACAAGTTCGATCGCGTTCTCATCGGCGGGGCTGTCCCAGCGATTCAAGGAATGATGATACAACGCGGTCTTGCTTTAGCTGGAATGAATAAGTACCTATTCGAAATGGTCAATCTCAGGGAGCAGTGCGCTTGGGTTACACCTGACAAGGAGGAAGCGACTAGGAAGGCCAAATCCATCATGCTGGCCGGTCTAGAGAGAGTCAGAAGGCTTGAGCCGCTCGAGGACGTCACAGTTCCAGTGAAAAACAGTGTGCTTGTGATCGGAGGTGGGGTGGCGGGAATGGCGGCAGCCTTTCAGGTAGCAAGCGCTGGTTACAAAGTACACCTTGTAGAAAGAACGCAGCAACTTGGTGGCCGAGCATATCAACTTGGGACCACATTCCCAACTCACAACTGCGGAATTTGCTGTATGGCGTACTGTAAGGAGTGCATTTTCACTCCGAAAATCGATGAAATTCGGGGAAATCCTAACATTGAGCTACTGCTCAATGCGGAGATCGATCAAATCACAGGTTGTTTTGGTAATCGACATATCAGAGTGAGTCAAAATGGTAACAATAAGGAGTTCGATGTCGGCATTATTATCATTGCCACCGGATCGAAAACCTCTGATCCTACCAAGATTCTAGAATATAATTATGATACAAATAAAGACGTCGTGACTACGATGGAGTTTATCGAATTGATGAAGAATGCAGATAAAACGGGCATTAAAAGACCCTCAGATGGCAAAGTACCACAGACTGTTAATATTGTCTTATGTGTCGGCTCTCGGGACCCAGTACGTGGGAACCTTAATTGTTCGTTGGTATGTTGCACTTATGCCATAGGGACTGCAAAAGAAATCAAGGAGATGCACCCCAACACAGAAGTATATATCCATTATGTCGATCTTCGCGGTCCATATAGAGGCTTTGAAGCATTCTATGATGAAGCTAGGGAGATGGGTATCCAATTCGTTCGTGGTAGGGTTGCAGAGATCCTCAACGAGGATGGACAACTCTTCGTCAGGGCAGAAGACACCGATACCGGTTTCATCCTCAACATCAAGAGCGATCTTGTGATTCTCGCGGTCGGCCAAGAACCGAGCGTAGGCTCCGAGGGGCTGGCCAGGATGCTCCATCTCCAGACCGACACCGATAAGTTCTTCAAGGACGTAAATCCGATGCTACCTGCCGACATAAGGAGGGGTATATACGTCGTTGGATGTGCCCAGGGCCCAAGGGGTATTCGGTATTCAATCGATGATGCTAAGAACACCGCCGCGGTAGTTATCGATATCCTGAAAGCAGGATATGTCACGATGGACAGAAATACGGCATTCGTGAACGAGGAGCGGTGCCGTGGATGTGGGAGATGTGTAGAGGCATGCATATTCAAAGCGATTGAGATTGTCGAGAAGAATGGCAAAAAAGTAGCTAAGGTAGATGAGCTCATTTGTAGGGGTTGTGGTGTCTGTGCCGTTACATGTTGCAACAAATCGGTCGAGGTAACTAACTATGGTTCGAACCAGATAATGCCATCAGTCCGTTCTTTAATTTTGGAGATGGAATGATGGATTCTGGACGATACGTACCAAACATCCTCGCTTTCACTTGTAGCTCGTGTAGCTACCCTGCGGTTTCTCTAATAGGATTACATCATCTCGCCTATCCTTCCAGTGTGAAAATCGTGCGGGTCCCGTGCACAGGAGGAGTCGATCCCGCTTTCATAATGAAGGCGTTTGAATACGGAGCCGATGGTGTGGCCTTGATTGGCTGTAGGATGGATGACTGTCGATACATCGACGGCAACAAGAAGGCAAAAGAGAGGGTTGAGGCACTGCAGAAGGTCTTAAGGTATATTGGACTAGGAGAGGGAAGATTAAGGACCGAATGGATTTCCGCTTCCGAGAAGACCAGGTTACGCATTTTTGAGAGGTCGATGTCGCAGGACCTGAGCTCGATGGGGCCGAGCCCGATACCGAAAGTAGTCGAAGAGGAAAAAAATCAGTATAGCAAAAAGGCAATCGACACCGTTGTTGCGGACATGAAAGCGCACAATTGCGTTGAGTGTGGGAAGTGCACTAGCGTCTGTCCTGTTGCGAAAATCAACAAGGATTTTTCCCCAAGGATCATCGTATTAAAAGCTTTGGAAGGTATATCGGACAGCCTGACTAAGGACAGGGACATCTGGGAATGCATCACCTGCGAAATGTGCAATTCGATGTGCCCATATGAGGTGGATTATTCTGGGTTCATTCAAGGGATTAGGACGGAAGCAGTCCGATTGGGCAACGAGCCAGAGTGCTCACAGGGAGGGCTGCTAAATAGCATGATGAGAATAATGACGAAAACTGAGAAACAGGATCGGCTCGGATGGGTGCCTGAGAATGTTAAGATAGCAGAGAAGGGGGATACGTTCTTCTTCGTTGGATGTACTCCGCATCTTGACGCCGTTTTCTATGACAGAAATCTGAACTTGATTCAATCAAGCATCTCCACGATAAAGCTACTGAATCATGCAGGCATAGTTCCGATTGTCTCAAATCGGGAGGTCTGTTGTGGGCACGATTTAAACTGGGCGGGGGACAATGAGAATTTCGAGAAACTCATGGACAAGAACCTTGAAACCGTCAAGATGTCTGGAGCCAAGAGAATCGTCTTCGCTTGCCCAGAATGTTATAGGACGTGGAAAATCGATTACCAAGACATAGCTGGTGATTTGGATTATGAGATGATGCACATTACAGAGCTCCTAACTAAACTCGCGAATGAGGGTAAGATAAATATTGAAACGAAAGGGAAGGACACTGTCACATATCACGATCCCTGCAGACTCGGGAGACACCTGGGGGTCTATGATGCTCCTAGAGACCTGCTGAAGATGACAGGAGTCGAAATCAAAGAGATGGCAAACAATAGAGACAAGTCAGCGTGTTGCGGAGTTAGTGCCTGGCTTTCTTGTGGGAATGTAGCGAAACAGATGCAGATTGAGAGGATTATGGAAGCGAAGGGAACGGGCGCGGAGAGACTCCTGACAAATTGCCCCAAGTGCAGGATTCATCTCGACTGCGCAGTATCGAAGCAGACGCCTGTGGATAAATCCCTCTTAGATATCCCGATGGAGGATTACATTACATACTTTGCGGACAGACTGGGGCTTTAAGGCCATAAGTGAGGTGCTCAAGCATTATGGAAATCACGCATGCGAATGCTTGTATTGATTCTGGATGAGTCCGAATTGGTTCGTTTGCAAAAGAATGAGAAGGTGCTCTGTTCACGCAATAAAACAATCTTCTTCCTTAAATTCACACTCATGTTCTTGACTGGAAATTCGATTATCCCTTGGCTCGAAGCATTGACATTGATATTCCGCTTAATCTTCTATTGGAAGTCGGCAGAGCAGGTGCACTTGCCTTCCTCGGAATGAACGACGTTAGGGAGGGTCTTGATGTACTCGACGGCCCACGGGCAGTTTACGGTACAGCGGATGTTGATACCGAAGTCACAGACGAAGACGCCGACCCTCGGTTCCTGTCCAGCCACATTTATTTCGGGAATCTCAGGAGCAATATAATGGACGCAGTTCTGATAAACCTGAGAACCTGCCTTTGATGCCGCTCCGGACGCCTCCGCGACCGACTGCGGGATGTCCTTGGGGGCGCTGAACGCACCGATCAAATAGACACCAGGCCTGCTGGTATCTTGCGGGGTATAAACCCCGGTCTCTGCGAAACCGTACTTGTTCAACTTGAAGCCGATGTCTTGGCCAGGTCATGCACTGAAGCGGATGGCTCGAACCCCACCGAGAGCACGACTAGATCGAACTCCTCGGTGTTTGTCTCCGCTCCACTGGAGTAGCGGAGGATGAGGTTCTTGGTCTCGGGGTCCTCGTCGATCGAGGCGACCCTGGTGCCACGCAGCATGCGGATGCCGAACTCTTTCTCTGCCCTGGACCGGTAGTCCTCGAACTCCTTGCCGAAGGGGCATTTGTGATACTTCCCCCGGCGCGAAGCAAGGTGACCGGGCCAGGAAAACCACCCCATGTGTCCATAATGGAGCTTTTTGTTCGAATGGGGTGTTCGTATTTCATCGTTGTGTCAGTTGCTTTGCGATGCCCATATATGAAAGCATCTGTACCCCGTTAACATTGATGGTTAATAAGGGCTTCGATGCTTCGTGCGCCCCTGCGGGAGCATGTTGTCAGCTGACAAGAGGACTCGACTCTGAGGACGTCCGTCCTTGGGATGGGAACGCGCTTTGTCCCTCCAAGTGCGGCGATATCAAGTTTAGTAGCAGGTAGCCAAAATGCTTTTACCGGCACAGGGTTCAGAGCGATGTGCTTGTGGAGCTCATCGTCGCCGCCGTCCTAGGGGCCCTCTGCCTGGCCATCGTGCTCAGTGTCACGAAACAGCTGGGGGAAGGACGGGCGTTCCCGGTGAACGTGGAATTCCCGGTAGCGCGGATCAAGAAGGTGCTGCTGCGCTCCCTTGGTCGTCCGTCGGCGGAGCGGCCCCGGGTGGTGGTATCCGGTCCAAAGGTCAAGCCTGTCGTCTGTCAGATATGCCTGGGCCGTGTCAAAGATGGTCTAGAGTATGCCAAGTGCTCTTGTGGCAAGGTCTTCCATCCCGTCTGCCTCCTGCGCACCGGCGCCTGTCCCTACTGTGGCACCGCCTACTCCGCGGAGACGCTCACCGAGGAACGCATGGTGAGACCCAGACCTCCTGACCGGTCCAAGGCGAGCCGCGCGGCGGTCTCCATGATCTGGGAGGCGAGCACGAACCGGCTCTGCCCCTTATGCGGCGAAGGGCTTCCACCCGGTGTAGAGGAATGTGTCTGCGGAGCGCTAGTGGTGGAGGAAGGACAAGAGTTCGACTGTCCTTCATGCGGGACGAGAGTGCCCGCGGACCGAACTGACTGCCCGAACTGCCGGGAGCGCTTCGACCTCTTCGCCTCCAGAGTCTGTCCCATATGCGGCCGGACCATTCCTGAGGATGCCCTGGTGTGCGAGTGCGGCGCATTGCTGGAGGAAAGCTGCCCGGAATGCGGAGCCCCGCTGGGAGAGAACGACGTCTTCTGCGCTCAGTGCGGCACCGCCTTTGAGTTCGTTTGATGCGCCCTCGACTCGATGCGACCATCGTCAGAAAATGGATTTATATATTCATGCGCGTATATCTCCGCCCAAGGATGGGTGCACATGAGGTCATACTTGGATAGCGCAAACGCTAGAGGTTCGACGGCGAGCAATGGAGCCCTAACTGGAGGCGCCCCGGTGCCTTCCAACAGCCCCGACGACGATGAACTGAGAAAGTTGGTCGAGTCGATCAAGGTCAACATCTCGATCATAGGATGCGGAGGGGGCGGTTCGAACACCATTCGCCGCCTGAGCCAGTCTGGGATCGCCGGAGCAACGCTGGTGGCGGCCAACAGCGATGCGCGTCATCTGCTATCCATTCATGCACCGAACAAGATCCTTCTGGGCCGTTCCACGACGAAGGGGCTGGGGGCAGGGGCGATCCCGGAGATCGGCAAGCAGTCCGCCGAGGAGGCCCGGGATGAGCTGATGAAGTTCATCGACAACCGTCAGATCGTCTTCGTGACCGCTGGCATGGGAGGAGGGACCGGCACAGGCTCTGCACCGGTGGTGGCGGAGCTGGCCAAGCTGAGGGGCGCCTTGGTGATGGGCGTGGTGACCATGCCTTTCAGGGCCGAAGGGCGCGTCCGTACAGAGAACGCCCTCAAAGGGCTGAACCGACTGCGCGAGCACTGCGACACCACCATCATCATTCCCAACGACCGTCTGCTGGAAATGGTCCCCAAGCTCCCCCTGGAGGCTGCATTCAAGGTCGCTGACGAGATGCTAATGCAAAGCATCAAGGGCATCACCGAGGTGCTCACCAAGCCCGGTCTGGTGAACGTGGACTTCAATGATCTGATGACCATAATGAAGAACGGAGGCGTGGCCATGATCGGCATGGGCGAGGGGGACGACTCCGATGGCAAGATGGAGAAAGTGGAGAAGGCGGTCGGGGAGGCCATGGGCTCTCCTCTTCTTGGGGATATCGATACGAGCGAGGCCAGAGGCGCGCTGATACGAGTGGTTGGCGGCCCAGATATGACCGTCACCGAGGCGGAGAAAGCGGTGGAGTTCGTGGGGGCCAAGATCAACCCCAGCGCTCGCATCATCTGGGGATGCTCGGTCGAGCCTGAGATGGAGCACAAGCTCAAGATAATGGTCGTGTGCACGGGTGTCAAGTCCAACAGCTTCCTCAGCCGCTATGGGGCTAGATGCTGAACAGAGGCCAGACAGATGGTCGTGAAGTCCAAGCGGGGTCGGCGCCGGTACATCGCCTTGCAGACCTCGCCTCCACGCTCCCTTACCTTCCAGAGGGCGTCCGACCTGATGCATCGAGCGCAGGAGAGGACCGGGGCCAGGGGTCTGAAGGTCATTCAGGTGCACGGGGATGTAGGCATCATCCGTTGCCAGCATCTGGACCAAGAAAAGGTCATCCTTGCCCTGAACGCCCTGGGAGCGAGCGGCGAGATGGGATTCGGGCTGCGCACCCTGCTCTCCTCGGGCACGCTCCGAACGCTCAGGGAGGAGCTCGGCCTGCCAAGACCCCCTCGCCCGAGCCGCTGAGACGAGCCGTGCCGAAACGCCTTGGAATGGGCGTAGCCAGATTGCCTAACAGATGCTTCGCCATCTCCCCTAACAAATATATATTGGAACTTCTTTAGGTGAAGCCCGTATAGCTTGCGAAAGGTGTGTTAAGATGCAACCGGGACAGATGGCATATGACAGGGCCATAACAGTGTTCTCACCGGACGGGAGGCTGTTCCAGGTCGAGTATGCTCGGGAAGCAGTGAAGAGAGGCACGACCACGGTCGGCCTGAAGTTCAAGAACGGTGTGGTATTGATCGTGGACAAGCGCATCGCCAGCCGACTCATTGAGCCCAAGTCCATCGAGAAGATATTCAAGATCGATGGGCACATCGGCTGTGCCACCTCTGGATTGGTGGCGGACGCGCGCATTCTGGTGGACCAGGCGCGAGTAATCGCCCAGATCAACAAGATCACATACGACGAGGACATGAGCGTCGAGGAGCTGGTGAAGCGCGTCTGCGACTACAAGCAGAACTACACCCAGTACGGCGGAGTGAGGCCGTTCGGTACCGCCCTGCTGGTGGCAGGCGTGGACGACCAGGGCGAACACCTCTTCGAGACCGATCCCAGCGGAGCGCTCGTATCGTACAAAGCGGGCAGCATCGGCGCGGGCCGCAACGCGGTAATGGAGGTCTTCGAGGAAGAGTACGCCGAGGGCATGGACATGGAAGGGGCCATCGGGCTCGGGCTCAAGGCGCTGAAGAAGGCCACCGAAGAGGAGAAGCTCAACCCCAAGGCCGTGGAGATCGGCGTGGTGGTGCGCGGCGAGGCCTTCCGGCGCCTGGACGACTCTGAAGTGGGAATGTACATCGAAAAGGTGAACGCGGGTTAGGCGAGGTCTCAATGGTCGACATCGAAGACGCGATAGTCGCCCGATTGGAGTCCCACGGCGAGAGCTTCGAGGTGCTCATCGACCCCAAGGTCGTCAAGATCCTGAGGGAGGGACACGACGTCGAGCTCTCGGACTACATGGTAGTGGATGCGATATTCAAGAACGCCAAGAAAGGGACGCATGCTCCCGAGGACAAGATGAAGGACGTCTTCGGGACCACGGACCCGATCTCAGTGGCCAAACAGATCGTCCTCAAAGGCGAGGTCCAGCTGACCGCGCAGCAGCGCAAGGAGATGATTGAGAGCAAGAGAGCTCGCATCGTCACCGAGATCGCCCGCAACGCCATCAACCCGCAGACCGGGGCGCCGCACACACCCCAGCGCATCGAAATGGCCATGGAGGAGGCGAAGGTCCACGTGGACCCGTTCAAGCCTGTCGAGATGCAGGTCAAGGACGTGCTGGACAAGCTCCGGCCCCTCATACCCATCCGCTTCGACAAGATGCGCATCGCCGTGAAACTGTCTGGAGAGGAATACGGACGATGCTACGAGGACATCGTCCACTTTGGGAAGGTACAGAAGGAAGAGTGGCAGCCCAACGGCAGTTGGATCGGCGTGGTAGAGATCCCCGCGGGAACCAGGGATGATTTCTACGCCAAGCTGAACGAGAAGACCAAAGGGAACGCGGAGACCAAGCAGCTGAAGTGAGCGCTCTCCGAGACAGAATGATACCGAGATGCATTTCCTTGTGTGATACAGGAATAAGAGAGAGTGAGAAACATGAGTAGAGAGAACGAACATCCGTCGAGGGAGATAGTCATCCCCGGCGACCTGCTCGACTCCGGCAAACTGAAGGCCGGCAGCGGCACCTACGTCCAGGATGGAAAGGTGTACGCCGCCTTGCTGGGGATCAAGAGCGTCAAATCGAACTTCGTGAATGTCATTCCGCTGGGCGGGAGGTACATACCGAGCCCGGGCGACACGGTGATCGGCAAGGTCATCGACATCGGCCCCTCCAACTGGCTCATCGACATCAACTCCCCCTACCCAGCCCCCTTGCACGTCAACGAGGTCCCCTGGCGAGTGGACTTCGGGGACACCGCCCGCTTCATGAACGTGGGCGACACGCTGCTGGCCAAGATCCTGATGGTGGACGAGACCATGCGGGTGCAGGTGACGATGAAGGAGCAGGGGCTGCGCAAGCTCCAGGGTGGGCAGGTCATGGAGATATCCTACAGCAAAGTGCCACGGGTGATAGGCAAGGGCGGCTCCATGGTCCAGCTGATCAAGGGAATGACCAACACGAGGATTTTCGTGGGACAGAACGGACGCATATGGCTTGATGGCGAAATAGAGAGCATCTTGTTCGCCATCCGGGCCATGAAGATGATAGAAGAGAACGCGCAAATGCTGCACCTGACCGAGCGGGTGAAGGAATACCTGGAGTCGGTCACCAAGCAGGAAGGCGCCAGTTCAGGATGATAGGGTGATCACATGGGTGGAAACAGCAACGTCAAACTGATCGATGACAACGGCATAAGGATTGATGGAAGGAAGGTGGACGAGCTCCGTCAGATAAAGATCGAGGCGGGCGTGCTCAAACGCGCCGACGGCTCGGCCTACGTGGAGTTCGGTAAGAACAAGGTACTGGCGGCGGTCTACGGGCCGAGGGAGTGCCATCCGAGGCATATGCAAGACCCTTCGAAGGCCATCGTGCAGTGCAAGTACAATATGATCTCGTTCTCGGTGGAGGATCGTAAGCGGCCCGGTCCGGACCGCCGGTCGGTGGAGATCTCCAAGATCATCTCAGAGGCGCTCGAGTACGTAGTGTTCACAGAGAACTTCCCCCGGACCTCGATCGATGTCTACATCGAGGTGCTGCAGGCGAACGCAGGCACGCGGTGCGCTGGGCTCACAGCAGCCTCGGTGGCATTGGCCGATGCGGGCATACCGATGAAGGACCTCGTGCCCTCGGTGGCCGTGGGCAAGGTCAACGACCAGGTCGTCCTGGACCTGCAGAAGGAAGAGGACAACTTCGGTCAGGCGGACCTGCCAATGGCCATGATCCCCCGCACCGGCGAAGTGCTCCTCTTGCAGATGGATGGCCATCTGACCAGAGCGGAGTTCGACCGGGCCGTCGAGCTAGGTACGGGTGCTATGCACAAGATCTACGCTTTGCAAAGAGATGCATTAGCGAGAAGGTATGCGATGGAGGGCGGCGGCGAGGAACCGGAAGATGCGCCTCAGACGGCGCAGGGAACGGAGGGATGAAGATGAGCCGCTCAGTCATGTCAGAGATAAAGAGAGACCATATCTACAAGCTGCTGGCAACCGGAAAGCGCGTGGACGGAAGGGCCTGGGACGAGTTCAGGCCCATAAGCATACAGATCAACTACGCCGAGAACGCCGAGGGCTCTGCCCGGGTGAAGCTGGGCAACACGGACGTGCTCGTGGGTGTGAAGATGACCGTGGGTCAGCCGTTCGCCGACACTCCGGACAAGGGAGTGCTCACCACCAACGCCGAGCTCATCCCCCTGGCATCGCCGACCTTCGAGTCCGGCCCGCCGGACGCGGACTCCGTCGAACTCGCCAGGGTGTGCGACCGCGGCATCCGCGAGAGCCAAATGATCGACCTGGAAAAGCTGTGCATCGAACCGGGCAAGGAGGTCTGGATACTATTCACGGACATCTATGTGCTCGACTATGACGGCAATCTCTTCGACGCCGCGTTCCTGGGTGCGGTGGCGGCGCTCAGCTCCACCATCGTCCCGGCCAAGAAGGCTGGGAAGGGTGAGGACTATCCGCTCCCCATCCGTCACTTGCCTATCAGCGTGACGGCCGCACAGATAGAAAACTCTATATTGGTCGACCCGACTCTCGACGAAGAAAAGGTCGCGGCAGCTCGCCTGACGGTGACCACCGATGAGAACGGTGACCTGAGGGCGATGCAGAAGGGTCTGACCGGAGCGTTGACCTTGGACCAGATCTACAAGATGATCGAGACCTCGCAGAGGCTCGGCAATGATCTCCGGAAAATGTTAGGGTGATGATCGATGGCAAAGGGAACAGTCAAGGCCGGGAGCGCCGGTAGGTTCGGAGCGCGCTACGGCGTGGTGGTGAGGAAGCTCACTCGGGACATCGAAAAAGTGGAGCGCGCCAAGCACGAGTGCCCGACCTGCCACCATAAGAGCGTGAAACGTATAGCTTCCGGCATTTGGGAGTGCCGCCACTGCGATGCCAAGTTCGCGGCAGGCTGCTACTCGCCCCTGAGCAAGCGCGTGGCCGCGAAGGAAGAATCGGAGACGGAAGAGAAGGTCGCGGAGGAGCAGTAGATGTACAAGTGCGGTAGCTGCAACAAGCCGATCCGTTCGAACGTGAACCAGGTCGGCATGCAGTGCGAGAGCTGCGGTTCCAAAATCTTCTACAAGGAACGTCCGAACGTCAAGAAGGTCATCAAGGGCAAGTGAGCCAATGCCCGCCGCCACCCTCAGACTGGCGACGCCCGACGCCGCCGTGGTCTTCGGTGCGCTTGCGCCCGAGGCGGGGCGAGACATACCACGCACCCGGGTTCGCGCTTCATTGGAGAACGGTGACCTGGTCTTGCGGGTGGAGGCGAGCGACCTATCCGCTCTGAGGGCGGCATTGAACTCATATCTCAGATGGATCATGGTAGCAGAACAGGTCAACAAACTGGCAGGTGCGTGAGATGAACGAGATTCCCCCCAAATTGCAGAACCAGATAGCCCAATTCCAGCAGCTTCAGCAGCAGCTGCAATCCGTGCTCTCGCAGAAGTTCAGGCTGGAAGCGCAGCTGCGCGAGGCGCAGATGACCGCAGATGAGCTAGGAAAGTCGCCGGACAAGGTCATCATCTACAAGTCCATCGGCTCTCTGCTGATAAAAGCGAGCGACAAGTCCTCCGTCCTGAAAGAAGTGGAGGAGGACAAGGAGACGCTCGAGATACGCATCAAGACCCTGGACCGGCAGGAGAAATCCCTGCGGGAGAAGTACCAGGTGATGCAGGACCAGCTCTCCAAAGCCTTGGGCAGCGGGGCGGCCCCGGCTCCCATCGACGAGAACTGAAACCCCTTTTCGTTCACAATTCTCCGGCTTCTTGGCGGGAGCGACGAAACTAGCTTATATCGATCTCAACCTTGCCAGCTTTCATGCTGCGGGCCATCGCCGAGGAGCTCAGGAACGGATCGAAACTGGTCCTGGTGCATGGCAACGCCGATCCGGATGCGCTCGGTTGCGCCTACGCAATCTTCGGAAGCTTTCCTGAAGTGACCGTGGTGACGCCGGGCGGCATGGACCGCATCTCCAAGGTCATTGCGGACAAGCTTGATTTCAAGGTCATGGAGCGCGCGGACCCCGAGCAGTTCGACAAGGTGTTGGTCTTAGACACTTCCTCTCCAGATCAGCTACTGCCATTGACCCCACCACAGAAATGCATCGTCATCGATCACCACGCTCGCTCCGACCGGTGGGAGGGGAGCACCTACTACTGTGATGACAGCAAGCGAAGCTGCGCCGAAGTGGTGTACGAGTTGCTCAATGCAGGCAAGGTGAAGCTGAGCCGGAACGTCGCCCTGGCGCTGTTGGCCGGCATGCTGACGGACAGCGGACATTTCAAGTACGCCACCCCTGCGCTCCTCAAGACCTTCGGCGAGATACTGGAAGCGCAAGGCATCGAAATGGATGAGGTGTCCTCGCTCACGGACATGGAGCAGGACATCTCAGAGAGGATATCGCAGCTGAAAGGAGCGCAGAGGCTTCGGTTCGAGAGGCTCGGCGAACATCTGGTGGTGACATCGCACGGTTCGGCCTTCGAGAGCTCGGTGTGCAAGTCCATGCTCTCCCTGGGCGCGGACATCGCCTTCGTCGGATCTCAGAGAGGAGAGGAGTTCCGAGTCTCGGCCCGGGCCAGGCAGGATGTGGTGCGCATGGGCCTGCACTTGGGCAAGCTGCTGGAGGACGTGGGCGCGGAGACATCTAACAACGGAGGCGGCCATGGTGGCGCTGCTGGATTGAAGGGCGTCGGCGACGTGGAAGCCATACTGAACATCTGCATGTCGCGCTCATTGGACTTCTTGCGACGCGCTGGGAAATAGCCGTTCTTGATGGGCGAATAGGGCCCCGCTAGCTTTCACCCAGGTCGAAATCCTCCCCTACTTCTGCATGATCTCCCGCAGGGCCTCTAGGTTCTGGGGATGCTGCTGGAAATAGGCTCGGACCGGCTCCAGTACACTCGTCATCGCTTGACCGACGCCGTTCTTCAGGTCCATGGGATGCAGTTTCCCCGCCCTGAAGGTCTCTTCCAGATCGGCGTAGCTCTTGAACTCTAGCGGACCACCGAACTTCGCCGGTCTCTCGATCATCAGCGTTGGAATGCGGGGGAACACTACCATCTTGGCCATGTCCAAGACCGGATTCCCCTCCGCCTCAGGCGGACAGAAGGCTTTGGAGATCTTGCGCTTGATGTCCTCTGGGCTGTCGTGGATGAGCACTCCTGAATCGGGGTCGCTCTTGGACATCTTGGAGGCCGCCGGGTCCATACGGTTGCCGCCCTTAAGCCCGGGCAAAAGGGGAGTGTGCAACGCGATGGGCTTCTTCCATTTCAGTCTGTCAGCGGCGTCCCGAGCCAGCATGTGCGCGCGCCTTTGGTCCATGCCCGAATAGGCCAGGTCCAGGTCCATGGCGAATATATCCGCCGCTTGCATCAGTGGATAGAGCACCTTTGAGGAATCGACCTCCGCCTCATCCTCCGTTCGCCCCATGATGGTCATTGCCCTCTTGACCCGCATCAGACTGGATGCCTTGCCGATGTTGATGACCTTCTCCCAGTAGTCAATGGAGTCCATGAGCCCGGAGGCGTATTCGAACTTGACCTTGTCTCGGGGTACTCCCAGGGCCTCGAAGCAATCCTCCATGTATCGTGCGCACGCCCTTATCTTCTCTATGTCGCCGCCGAACTTGTCGTTGATGTAGGCATGCCAGTCGGCGAAGAAGATGGTCATGTGGAATCCTGCTTCCACGAAGTCGTTGATCTTGCGCGCGCAGATCATCCAGCCGGCATGTACCAGGCCGGAAGGCTCGAAGCCGATATAGCCGCGGGGTGAGGGATTGGCCAGAAGGAGCGCTTGCAGCTCCTCGGGGGTCACGATCTCTTCCGCATTCCTCGCCACCAGCTCGTACCGCGCCTCAGGGTCCATGGTAATCGGGGAGGGATGCGACGGAGCATATTTCAAGTTTCTTTTTCGCCCAAGGAGGTCACCGCCGTATGATCGAAGTGCGGACGAGATGTTCGCCCGTCCTGAACTTGGTTACCGACTGGGAAGCATCTTCGTCTCAAGTGCCGCCGACGGTTCCTCGCTCGTCATCCGATCAGGCTTCGCTCGAATCGACGGGATTCCGATTGTATCCCTTGCTAGGTGATTCCCTTAGGAATATTCAGAACCAGATTCCTCAGGCCGTCTGCTCCAGACCTTCTGGCCATTTCAGAGGAACTATGTCGTTCGCACTATTTCGATTCCTGTTATACATATGTCTAATATATTATGCAATTACGAGCTGATTGATGCGTCTACAAAGCTTTAATTATTCATTTGTCTATAGACCGCATTCGTAGGGGGAATGCCCCCAAATCCGGGGCAATGTCCGGATGAGGATCCTCAGAAACCTAGTAGCAGGGAGATGAGACCAATGGCGACCACGAACGGTGAAATGTTGAAGACTACCGGCCTCTCGAGGAAGCGGTCGAAGAAGGAAAGCGATCCGATCGCTGCGGCGATCGATATGTGCGCCAGCGGAAAGGTCAAGATGGTGGATTTCAAATTCATGGACCTTCCCGGTACAATGCAGCACGTATCCATACCAGCATGCAAGCTGGATGTGGAGAAGTTCACTGATGGCCACGGGTTCGATGGATCGAGCATCCGCGGTTTTGCCCAGATCAACGAAAGCGACATGCTGCTGATGCCGGATGTAAGCACAGCTATCATTGACCCGATCTACAGAGTCCCTACATTGTCTATGGTCTGCGACGTCGCGGACCCGGTTACCAGGGAGAGATTCGAGCGCGACCCGAGACTCATCGCCCAGAAGGCGGAGGCATACCTCATGTCCACTGGCATAGCGGATATCGCCAATTTCGGGCCTGAGTTGGAGTTCTTCGTCTTCGACTCCGTCCGATTCGATCAGAACCAGCACTATGGCTACTATTACATAGATTCGGAGGAGGGCATTTGGAACTCAGGGCGCCCATCGGACAACGGCTCTGGTGCCAATCTTGGTCACCGCCCACGCAACAAGGAAGGGTACTTCCCTGCACCTCCTGTGGACACTCTGCAGGATTTCCGTTCCGAGTGCGTCATGAGGCTCATGGATGCGGGCATCGATTGCGAAGTGCACCACCATGAGGTTGCTACGGCTGGACAGGGCGAGATTGGCATGCGCTTCCAGACCCTGACCAGAATGGCAGACCAGGTGATGCTCTACAAATACATACTCAAGAACGTGGCCAAGGAGAACGGCAAGACCATCACCTTCATGCCCAAACCCTTGTACGGCGACAACGGCACGGGCATGCACGTGCACCAGAGCCTGGGGAAGAGTGGCAAGAATGTCTTCTTCGATGAGGATGGGTACGCTCTGCTCAGCGAGACCGCCATGTACTATATTGGAGGGTTGCTGGAGCACTCGCCCGCCTTACTGGCGTTGACCTCGCCCTCCACCAATTCCTACCGCCGGCTCGTGCCCGGCTATGAGGCGCCTGTGAACCTCGTCTACTCGAAGCGCAACCGCTCCGCGGCCATCCGCATCCCGGTCTACAGCACCAGTTCCAAATCCAAGAGGATCGAGTACCGACCGCCAGACGCCACCTGCAACCCTTACTTGGCTTTCGCAGCCATGCTCATGGCCGGCCTGGATGGAATCAAGAAGAAGATCCACCCGGGAGCGCCGCACGACATGGACCTGTTCGAGCTCTCCAAGGAGGAGGCGGCGAAGATCAAGCAGGTGCCGGACAGCCTCGACAAGTCCCTGGGAGCCCTGGAATCGGACCACGACTTCCTTCTCCAGGGCGGCGTGTTCACCGAGAACCTCATCCAGACCTGGATCGACTACAAGAGGCACAAGGAGAACGATGCCATCCGACTGAGGCCTCATCCATACGAGTTCTTCCTTTACTTCGACGCCTGAGGTGTCTTGGGGAAGAACAGGCGATGCGCCCGGTTCTGCAACCTGCGCACCGCCGGGGAGGGGCAGCTCCCTGCCCCCTCCCCAAACCCCCATTTGGGAGATCCACCTTTTCTGACCGTTCAATCGACGAGAATGCAGTTCGCCAGAAGGAATCGAGGCCGGACGCCCTGAGAATAGTGCTGGACCTGGATGGATCTTGAAATGGCGGCTTGGGCCACTCAACCGTTCAAAGCCCTTTGCAATGCCTCGGCCGCAAGGTTCACCACGTCCTTGACCATGGACGTCGGTGGGCAATAGGCACTCTCGAAGCTGGCCACGAACTCGTCCGCGCTCACGTCCTTGAGCACTGCGGCCGTCAGCCAATCGATACGGCCCGTTACCTCCTCTCCACCGACGATCTGTGCGCCCACTATGTTGCGAGTCTCCTGGTCAGCGAGCATTTTGACCGTGATGCTCTTGCCACCCGGGTAGTACCGGGCCCTGGTGAGCCCTGTCGCCCTTCCCTCGACGAGCTTGAGGCCATAGTACTCCGCCAAGCTCAGGGACAGCCCCGTCCCAGCCACCTGCATTTCGCCCAGATGGCTCACCCAGGGAGAAGCTACCGGGGGATAGCTCGCGCAGCCGCTCGCGGCGTTGATGCCGGCCACGCGCCCCTGCCGGACAGCTGCGGTCCCCAGCTGGTTCATGGTCGGTCCAGGCGTCACGGCGCTTTCGCACATGATCACATCCCCGGCCAGATACACATCCTTCACCAGACGGTTCTTGCGGTAGGGTTGAAGGGTGGCGCTCACTCGCACCGCTCCCAAAGCGCCGATCTCCAGCCCCATCATGCTCGGAAGCTCTAGGTTCGCCCGCACGCCGGTCGCCATGATCACCATCTGGCACTCTATCTCTTTGCCGGCGGCGACGACCCCCTCCACCTTGTCCTTGCCTCTGATGGCGGCTATTGGTGCGGACAATGCGATCTCGATTCCCTTCTTCTCACAGTGGTGCTGCACGAGAACGGCCATGTCCGGGTCCAGCAATCGGGGCACGACCTGGGGGAACATCTCCACCACCGTGACCTTCTTGCCCAGTCTGTTGATCGCCACGGCCATCTCCAGGCCGATCACTCCCGCTCCTGCCACCACCACGCTCTGAACCCGCTTCAGGGCGTTCTGTATCGCCTCTCCGTCGGCCAAGTTGTGAACGGTGAACACACCAGGCAGCTTCGCCCCCTCCACGGGAGGAACGAAGACGGTGCCCCCAGGGCAGAGGACCAGTGAATCATATGGGAGCTCTTCTCCGACCGAGGTGCGGAGCTTCTTCGAGTCCATATCGACTGCGATGACCTTGGTCGTGGTCTTGATCTTGATGCCACGCTCCTGCTCATAGAACTCCGGGGTATGCATGACGATCGACCGGAAGTCAGGGATCGATCCCTCGATGACGTACGGTATGGCACAGGGCGAGTAGGCCACGTACCTGTCCTCGGTGATTACTGTGATGCTCGCTTCGTGATCCTGTTCCCGTGCGGTCGATGCTGCGGTCATACCCGCCGCCCCCGACCCCACCACGACTATCCTCCTACCCATGGTGCCGACCCGGCGAGCGATTCCTGAGAGAGAACTTAAAGATTTGCTGGAAGGGCTGCCGGACAATGCTCGACCGAGCGAAGACAGGACGGTTCAAATAGGTCATGGGCTTCTACGAAAGGTCGTGAAGCAGGACCGCTCGCTTGAAGAGACCGACAGGACAGCGATGCCAGAGGCGCTCTGGAAAGAAGATGATGTCATCGACGGTCAGAGAGCGAGGGCCATGGTGCTCATCTTGCGCACCAGTGGCTGCTGGTGGTCGAAGAAGCTTGGATGCCTCATGTGCGGCTACAATCTGGCCAGCCGAGAAGGGATCGGAACCGAGCATATCCTTGCCCAGCTCCAGAACGCCGTGGGAAAGTATCAGGGAGAGGAGATGGTCAAGATCTACACCTCCGGCAGCTTCCTCGACCCCAAGGAGATACCGCTGGACGCGAGAGACCAAATAATCTCGGCCTTCGCGCCTGCAAAGCGCATCCTCTTCGAGAGCCGACCGGAGTTCGTCGTCCCAGAGGTTCTTGACTCTCTTCCGAAGGAGAAGGTGGAAATCGCTCTGGGCTTAGAAAGTTCGAACGACGATGTGCTTCGCAAATGCGTGCGCAAAGGGTTCCGCGTTTCCGACTACGTCCAAGCGGCTCAAGCCATTCGCGACCAGGGAATGCGGCTGCGCACCTACCTGCTCCTCAAACCGCCGTTCATGAGCGAGCGACAGGGGATGCTCGACGCCATCGCCTCCGCCAAGTTCTCTTCGCAGCATTCGCAGACCATCTCCGTGAACCCGGTCAACGTGCAAGCGGGGACGGAAGTGGAACGCCTGTGGAAAAGGGGCAACTATCGTCCACCTTGGCTCTGGTCTTTGGTGGAGGTCCTCAAAGAAGCCAAGCGATCGACAGAGGTGAGGGTGTTCTCTTCGCCTAGTGGAGCTGGAACCTCCAGAGGGGTGCACAATTGCGAGCATTGTGACCAAGAGGTGCTGCAGGCGGTCAAGCGCTTCGCCTTCAGCCAGGACCTGAAGGAGTTCGATGGATTGGATTGCGCCTGTCGCAGGGAGTGGGAGGCGCAGCTGAGGACGCAGGATGCCATGATGACCTCCGTCGACATCGAGCGCTACTTGGAGAACGAGCTGCCGCTCGTCTGATTTATCTAGCAATATGAAGATTCCATCGAGGGAGAACCATGGAATACGATCTGCGCAAGGGCCAGTCCGCTAAGCTGGAAGGCGAGGGACTCAGGACGATCATGTCCCAATGCTTCGGCAGGGTAGAGGAGAAGGACGGAAGAATGGTCAGCTCCTTTGGGGCGATCACCAAGGTGGAAGTGAAGCTGCTGGACAAGACGCGGATCGACGTTTCGGCAGAGATGAACAAGAGCGCTCCTGCGGACATCCAGCTCGAGACCATCAAGCGTTGGAACGCCTTCCTGGTGCAGGCGACCGGATTCACCTCCAAGGAAAGGGGCAAGCGAGCACATAAGAAGGCGAAGGAAGGAAAGCTCTAGGTCGCCGCGGACCTCACCGCCCGCCTATGCCAGGGGTGACGAGTTGGCACTCCCCCCCTCACCGATTAACTTATATATGGCTACCCTTATGCGACTTTGCTCAACGCGCTGAGGACGTTCGACCAGACACCATGGGCAATGCGACAGCAACCCTGTACCGTCCGCCAACCATTCTGGCAGGCGGGAACGGCGTCACGGTCGAAGGTTCACAAAGGACACTCTTTGAGGCGAGCGTTAGCAAACGAGAGTGTACTCTCTCGCAGAAGTGAGAGGGGGAACCATGTCAAACAAAAGACGTCCAAAGAAGGGATCGATGGCGTATTCGCCTAGGAAGCGAGCGAAGCGGCAGACCCCGAGACTCGATGCCTGGCCCGAGATCAACGAGGGACCGAAGGTACAGGGGTTCGCCGGATACAAGGCGGGCATGACGCACGCCTTCATCACGGACTTCCGCCCCCACAGCAACACCGCGGGGCAAGAGGTCCGTGTGCCTGTGACCGTTCTAGAAGTGCCGCCCATGAGAATCGCGGCCGTCCGCATCTATGAGAACACCCGCTACGGCCTGAGGACCGCGGGCGAGGTCTGGGCGAACCAATTCGATGCCACCCTGGCCAGGCTGCTGCCCCTCCCCAAGAAGGTGGAGGCGGAAAAGGCCTGGGAGAAGCTGAAGGGCGTGGATGTCGAGGACGTTCGCGTCCTGGCCTATACGCAACCCAAGCTGGTCAAGGGCGTGCCCAAGAAGAAGCCGGAGCTGATGGAACTGAGGATCGGCGGGGGCACCATGGACCAACGCATGGACTATGCCAAGGGCATCCTGGGCAAGGAAATCCAGGTCACAGATTTCACTAAGGACGGGGCGATGATCGACGTCGCCGCCGTCACCAAGGGCAAGGGCTTCCAGGGAGCGATCAAGCGCTGGGGCCTGAAGCTCTTGTCGCACAAGAACAGCAAACACCGCCGCATGGTTGGCAACCTGGGGCCCAAGCGCCCAGGCTACGTGAGGCCGACCGTGCCCCAGGCGGGACAGATGGGCTACCACCAGAGAACGGAGATGAACAAGCGCGTCATCAAGGTGGGAGAGAAGGGAGAGGAAGTGACCCCGAAGGGAGGATTCCTGCACTACGGGCAGGTCGTCAATGGTTATCTTCTCCTACACGGCTCGGTGCCGGGCCCGACCAAGCGCCTGGTCAGATTGAGAGATCCGGTGCGCAGGGGCGGCATCGTTCTGAAGGAGGCTCCAGTGGTGGCCTATCTCTCCATTGAGTCCAAGCAGGGGGCCTGAGAATGGCTGCGAAGAAAGGACAGGTCAATGTCTATTCGGTGAAGGGCGAGGTCGTGCGCACGACCCACCTGCCGACCGTTTTCGCCACGGCCTACAGACCGGACATGATCAAGAAGGCGGTCGTGGCCGAGGAGTCCAACCACCGCCAGCCCTATGGATCGATGCCTAGGGCCGGCGCGAGGCATGCGGTATCCACCTGGGGCAAGGGCCGAGGTGTGGCCAGAGTGCAGCGCTTGTCGCAGGGAGCGAAGGCCGCCGAGTCACCGAACAATGTCGGCGGCAGGCGCGCGTTCCCCCCGAAGGTGGATCGCTCCTGGGAGATGAAAGTGAACCGCAAGGAGCGGATCATGGCCCGATTCTCCGCCCTCGCCACCATGGCGAACGTGGAGATGGTCAAGGGACGCGGGCACCAGTTCAATGCGGAGGTGACCCTTCCGGTCATCTTCGAGGATTCCGTGGAGAAGCTGGGGAGCACGGCTGATGTTCTAGAGGCTTTGCAGAGCGTCGGACTTGATTCCGACGTAGAAAGGGCCAAGGACTCCAAGAAGGTCCGCCCCGGGAAGGGCAAGATGCGAGGCCGCCGCTTCAAGAAGGCTCGCGGTCTGCTCATCGTGGTCGCGGACCGGAAAGCGCCGATCTTCAAGAGCGCCTCCAACCTGGCCGGCGTGGAGATCGTTTCCCCAGAACAGCTGAACGCGGGGTTGCTGGCCCCGGGAGGAGCGGCCGGTCGACTGGCCGTGTTCTCCGAGGCCGCCCTGAAGAAGATAGGGGAGTGGTGAGAATGGTGAAACTAGAAGATGTCCTGTTGCACCCGTACGTGACGGAGAAGACCATGAACCATATGACCGGCACGCCCACCCAGGACTTCAAGGACGGCAACAAATTGGAGTTCATTGTCAAGAAGAACGCCACGAAGGCGGACGTGAAGGCTGCCTTCGAGAAGCAGTTCGAGGTCAAGGTGGCCAAGGTGTGGGTCAAGATCGGCAAGGAAGGAAAGCACGCGATCATCAAGCTCGCGGAAGGTTACTCGGCCGAGGACATCGGCATGAGGGTCGGGGTGTTCTGAGGTGAGATGAATGGGAAAACATCTCAGACAGCAGAGAAGGGGATGCGGTGGATCGGTCTACCGGTCGCCCAGCCACAGGCATTTGGGAAAGGCCAGGCACCCGGAGGGCGCGAGCCTGACCGGTCGCGTGACGGATATCGTGCACGCTCCAGGAAGGCTCGGACCCATGGCCGAGGTGGAATTCAACGGCAAGACCCAATTGATGTTGGCCGCCGAAGGAATGATGGTGGGGCAAGAGGTCCTCACGGGACCGAACGTACCCTTCACCGCTGGCAATGTGCTGCCCTTGGCGGCGCTGCCGGAAGGCACGTTGGTGCACAACATAGAGGCCAGGCCGGGGGACGGCGGGCGCTACGTGCGCACCTCTGGGTCCTCGGCCACGGTCGTCTCCCGGGGTGACAAGGTCGTGATGCTCATGCCCTCGGGAATGTTCAAGACCTTCGACCCCCGCTGTCGCGCCTCCATCGGCACCGTAGCCGGTGGCGGCCACACGGAGAAACCGTTCGGTAAGGCGGGCAACAAGTTCCACGCATACAGTTCGAGAAGCAAAGCGTACTTCAAGGTGAAGGGAGTGGCCATGAACCCGGTCAACCACCCGCACGGTGGCGGCTCTCATCCACATGTTGGCAAACCGAGCACGGTCAGCCGCAACGCTCCCCCTGGAAGGAAGGTGGGCAGGCTTTCCCCCCAGAAGAAGAAGAAGGAGAAGTGATCACGATGGCAGAGGAGAAACCGTTGGCGGGCACGAAGTCCTCCCGCAGGAAGCAAAGAAAGAAGAAGGGGGCGTTCCAGGGGCGCCGCAGGAAGGAATTCACCTACCGCGGCTTTACCATGGAAGAGCTCTTGGAGATGCCATTCGACGATGTCTTGGGCCTCATGCCCTCGCGCGTCCGCCGCACTTTCACCCGCGGATTGAACGAGGAGCAGAAGGTCACTTTCGACAAGATAGTGTCCGGTGAGATAGACGTTGTTCGAACGCATCGCCGCGACATCCCTATCATGCCCAATTTCGTGGGCAAGAAGGTGGCTGTGCACAACGGAAAGGAGTTCAAGGAGATCGAGATCAAACCGGAGATGATCGGGCACTACCTGGGCGAGTTCGCCATGACCCGCAAGTCCGTGAGGCACAGCGGACCGGGTGTCGGTGCGACCAGATCGTCCAAGTTCCTGCCGCTGAAGTGAGGTGAGAAAATGGTCGGATACACCCAACAAACGGACCCGGACACCACCGCACGAGCCATCGGCAAGGAGCTTCCCATCTCTCCCAAGTTCTCGAGGGAGATCTGCCGCATGCTGCGGGGAAAGAACGTGGCCGTGGCCATCACCATGCTGGAGGAGGTCGAGGCCCTGAAGAGGCCGGTCCCCATCCTTCGGTTCAAGGTGGGCGTGGCGCACAAGCGCGGGGTCGGCCCGGGCAGGTTCCCGCAGAAGGCCGCCAAGGCCATCCGGCAGGTCCTGGAGAGCGCCCGCGCCAACGCCGAGTACAAAGGCTTGGACGCGGACAACATGCGCCTGAGGGTGGTCGCTGCGCATCTGGGCCGGACCATCCCCGGACAGATGCCAAGGGCTTACGGCCGCAGCACCCAGTGGAACCAGCAGACCGTGAACATCGAGGTTATACTAGAAGAGGTGAAGTGAAATGGCCAATGAAAGGAAATTCATCACCGAGAACATCCGCCGGGTGTTGCTGAAGGAATACCTGATGAAGGCGGTGGACCGCGCCGGTTTCGGCGGGGTCGAGGTACAGCGCACGCCCATGGGTACAAGGGTCACGCTCATAGTCGAGCGACCGGGCATAGTCATCGGGCGGAAGGGCGCCGCGATCAAATCGCTCACCAACGCCATCGAGAAGGACTTCAAGTTCGACAACCCCCAGGTGGAGGTGCAGGAGGTCGACAACCCCAATCTCAATGCCCAGATCATGGCGGAGAAACTGGCTTTCGCGCTCGAGCGAGGCTGGCATTTCCGACGGGCGGGGCACAGCACTGTGCGCCGGGTCATGGACTCCGGGGCCAGGGGTTGCCACGTGGTCGTCGCCGGCAAGCTGACCGGCGAACGCCACCGCACGGAGAAGTTCAAAGAAGGCTACATCAAGTTCTGCGGCGAGCCGAAGCTGAAGTTCATCCGCAAGGGATTCGCCGTGGCCAAGCTGAAGCCCGGCGTCATTGGGGTCAAAGTGGAGATCATGGCACCTGATGCCCACCTGCCGGACGAGGTGGATATCATTTCGCTGGAGGACGCGGCCAAGCTCATGCCCGAGATGGCCGATCGCATCTTCGCCAAGGAGGAGGCCATCGTGGTCACAGAATCCCCCAAGGCGGAGGATGCGCCTGCGGAAGGAGACCAACCGGCCCAGCCGAGCTCCGAGCAGAAGGAAACGCCCCAGGATCAAGAGCAAAAGGAAGGTGCGAACTGATGGCGCTTCTCAGGACCAAGGAGATCAGGACGATGAACGCGGAAAGTCGCCAAGCGAAACTGAGCGAGCTCCGCGCTGAACTGATGCACGAGAGAGGAACGGCGGCGATGGGCGGTGCGCCCGCCAACCCGGGTAGGATTCGCGCTTTGAGAACGAACATTGCCCGAATCTTGACCGTCCAGAGGGAGGAAGAGAAGTAATGGCTGAGATTTGCTCCGTATGTGGACTGCCCAAAGAGCTGTGCATGTGCGAGGAGATCGCCCGCGAGCAGCAGACCGTGAAGATCAGCACCGACAGCCGGCGCTATGGGAAGGTGGTGACGATCGTCAGTGGTATCGACTCCAACGACATCGACATCGACGACCTGGCGCGCAAGCTGAAGACCAGGTGCGCTGCCGGCGGCACCGCGAAAGATGGCAAGATCGAACTCCAGGGCGAACACAAGAAGAAAGTGCAGCAGGCCCTGGAAGAGATGGGCTTCAAAACCGAAGTCAGATGATGAGGAAATGAAGAAGAGTGAGTTCATGAGGAAAGAGTTCGTCGGCCTGGAGGTTGAGGTATCCTCATCCCGCCACCCTGCGTATCTGGAGATACGAGGGATAGTGGTAGGCGAGACCAAGAACACGTTCCAGATCGACACGGCCGGCCGAGAGGTCACCGTCCCCAAACCGGGGAACGAATTCCGTTTCACATACGAGGGCGAGAAGATCGCGGTCCAAGGCTCTGAGATTCAGCACCGACCAGAGGACCGAATCAAGAAGATAAGGTGATCCAATGAAGAGCGAGGTCAAGGACATCGGGATCGACGTCAAGGCTCCCCAGACCGTCTGCACCGACATGCACTGCCCATTCCATGGCAAGCTGTCCGTGCGCGGTCAGATGATCGACGGCGTCGTCGTCTCGGACAAGATGAAGAACACCGCCGTGGTGGAGCGCAATTACCTGAACTACGACTCCAAGTACGAGCGTTACGTGAAGAAGACCAGCCGATACTCGGCGCACTGCCCCCCCTGCCTGGGAGTGAAGGTAGGCGACGCAGTGAGATTGGCGGAATGCCGCCCGCTGAGCAAGACGGTCTCCTTCGTCATAATCGAGAAGAGGTGAACACCATGAAGGGCATCGCAGGCAATCAGACCCGCGGCATCATGACCGGCACCATGCTGGATGTCATAGACAACAGCGGGGCCAAGACCATCAGCGTCATCGCCGTGCCGGGATACCATGGTGTCACCCGGAGACAGCCTTCGGCCGCGGTGGGCGACATCATCGTCGCCTCCGTGAAGAAGGGTACTCCGGAGATGCGCAGGCAAGTGGTTCGCGCCATCATCGTCAGGCAGAGAAGGCCTTTCCGACGCCCGGATGGCACGATGGTCGCGTTCGAGGACAATGCCGCGGTCATCACCACCGAGGAAGGAGAGACCAAGGGAACGGACATCAAAGGGCCGGTGGCCCGTGAGGCGGCAGAGCGCTGGCCTCGCATCGCCGCCACCGCGTCCATGATCGTGTGAGGTGACCAAATATGAAGAGCAAGCAAGCAAGGAAGCAGCGCAAGGCGCAGTACAATGCCCCGGTGCACATCCGCCGGAAGATGGTCGCCTCCCACCTGAGCGAGGCGCTGATGAAACAGTACGGGCGCCGCTCGACACTGGTCATCCATGGCGACATGGTTCGCGTCATGCGGGGGGATGAGGGCGTGTTGGGCATAGAGGGCAAGGTCACCAAGGTCAACACCAAGACCGGACGGCTGATCATCGAAGGCATCACCATGCCCAAGGCGGACAACACGCAGAAAGCCCGCCCCGTGCACGCCTCGAACGTTATAATCACCAAGCTGGAACTCAAAGACCCGCGAAGGAAGGCAAAGCTCCAGCATACTCAGGAGGTCTCGCAATGAGCAACGACATGAAGCGGATGACCGCTCCCCGGAGCTGGCCAGTGGCGAAGAAGACGAGCACCTGGATAGCGAAGCCCCGTGCCGGCCCTCATGGGCTGCAAGACGGCATGCCCATCGCCTTGGTGTTGCGCGAGGTCCTGGGCGTGGCGGACACGGCCCGGGAAGCGAAACGCATCCTTGGCGACAGACAGGTGAAGGTGGACGGGCGCGTGGTCACGGACTACAACTTCCCCGTGGGCCTGATGGACGTGGTGTCACTGCCCAAGGTGGACCAGCACTACCGCATGGTCATGGACCGAAATGGCAAGTTCCGACTGATGAAGCTGACAGAGGGCAAGCAAACCTGGAAGCTGTGCCGCATCGAGGGGAAGACCACCGTTTCCGGTGGCAAGACGCAGCTGAACCTGCACGACGGCCGCAACCTGCTGGTGGGCAAGGACAGCTACAAGGTCGGGGACGTGCTCAAGATCGAGGTCCCCAGCCAGAAGATCCTGGACACCTACAAGTTGGCCAAGGGCAGCACGGTCATGATCACCGGCGGCTCGAACGTCGGCGACCTGGCGGTCATCGAGGAGTACGTGGTGAAGCGCACCACCGCGCCTAACGTGATCAGGTTCAAGGACGGACGATCGACGGTGAAGCACAACGTCTTCGTGGTAGGCAACAAAGGACCTGAAGTGGAGCTTCCGGAGGCGAGCGCGCTATGAGCGAGATCATGAGACAGCCACGGATCCACAAGGTGGTCGTGAACATCGGAGTGGGCGATGCGGGCGAGCGCCTGGAGAAGGCGCAGAAGGTCCTGCAGATGCTCACCAAGCACAAACCCCTGGTCACCCACGCCAAGATCACCAATCGGGACCTGGGCGTAAGGGAAGGCATGCCCATCGGCTGCAAGGTCACCTTGCGCGGAAAGGAGGCGGAGGATTTCCTCCGTCGGGCGCTGTTCACCAGGGAGAACAAGATCGCAAGCTACTCGTTCGACCCCGAGGGCAACCTGTCCTTCGGAGTCCCGGACTACACCGAGTTCGACGGCATGAGGTACGACCCGGAGATTGGCATCTTCGGCATGGACGTCAACGTGGTCATCGCCCGCCCTGGCTACAGGGTGACGAGGCGCAGGGTGCTCAAGCGCAGTCTGCCCAAGGAGCACAGGATGACCCGTACGGAGGCCGTCAAGTTCATGCGCGACCGTTTCAACGCAGAGGTGATGGAGTGAAGCCAAAGAAGCAGTTCGGCCGCTCAAAGGGCTGCACGCGCTGCGGTAGGAAGAGGGGCATCGTGAGGAGGTACGGCATGCATCTATGCCGCCAGTGCTTCCGGGAGATCGCTCCGCAGATTGGATTCAAGAAGTATTCGTGAGGTGAGAAGAATGCAAAGCGATCCCCTAAACGACGCGATGTCAACCATCAAGAACGCATCGACGGTCGGCAAGTCGGAGTGCGTCATCCGGCCCTCCTCCAAGCTCATCGGGCGTGTGCTCAAGGTGATGCAGGAGTCGGGCTATATCACGCAGTTCGAGTTCGTGGAGGACGGCAAGGCGGGCGTGTTCAAGGTCATGCTGCAGGGACAGATCAACAACTGCGGCGTCATCAAGCCCCGCTACTCCGTGAAGAAGACGGACCTGGAGAAGTTCGAGGCGCGCTATCTGCCCGCCCAAGACTTCGGCGTCATCATCCTCACGACCACCGCAGGTGTCATTAGCCACGCTAAGGCGAAGGAGCTGGGAGTGGGAGGCAAACTCCTGGCATACGTGTACTGAGGCGATGCACATGACCATAAGCGGAATCATCGAAGAGAAGGTGGAGATCCCCAAGGGCGTGACCGTCCAGATCGACGGCGCCGCCGTCACTGTCAAAGGCAAGGTCGGCGAGCTCAAGCGGAGCTTCGTCCACCCCAAGGTGAAGATCGGCGTGAAGGAAGGCAATGTAGTGGTCAGCGCCCAGTACCCCCGGGTGAAGGACAAAGCCACGGTGGGCACGTTCGCGTCCCACATCCAGAACATGATCGACGGCGTGCAGGGAGGTTTCGAGTACCACATGAAGATCGTGTACTCCCACTTCCCCATGAAGGCCACTGTGAAAGGTGATAAGTTCGTCATCGAGAACTTCCTGGGCGAGAAGGCCCCCAGGCACGCGGACATCTTGCGCCAGACCAAGGTCACGGTGAAGGGCAACGAGGTCGTCCTCCATTCCATAGAGCTGGAGGCCGTGTCCCAGAGCGCCGCCAACATCGAGCGCGCCTGCAAGATCAGAGGCTTCGACCCGCGGGTGTTCCAGGACGGCATCTACATCGTGGAGAAAGCAAGGAAGGTGAAGGCATGAGCCCGGCCAAGAAGGATATCAAGGACATCGCTGACCTGCCCTACTACAAGGACGAGCACGGAGAGGTGCTCAAGGGCATGGGCATCGAGACCCTGGAACAGCTGTACGAAGCGCTGAGCGACGAGGAACGCTTCCAGGAGATCGTTGAGCAGAAGAAGCTCAAGGGCATCGGCCAGAAGCATGCCAACCATTGGATAGAGGTCATCGAAGAATCCCTGGGTACCGAGGCAGAGGCCGAGGGGCCCAGCGAGGAAACGAAGAAGACCGAGGCCCCCGCCCCCAAGGCCAGAAAGAAGAAGAAGGAAGTGGAAGAGGAGCCGAAGACGGAGATCGAGGAGCCGACGGCTGAGGTCGTGCCAGAAGGAGGCTACGTCACCAAGCTGAAGCCGGAGCTCGATGACCGGACCAAGGACCTCCTAACCAAGCGTCAAGAGATCGATTCTCGCCGCCCAGCGTTCCGGAGGCAGGAATGGTTCCGATTCCAGCGCCTGGGCGAGAAATGGAGGAAGCCAAGGGGCATCCACTCCAAGATGCGCCGCCACTACGGCTATCGCCCGCCCGTCGTCAGCATCGGCTACCGCGGCCCGAAGGAGGTACGCGACTACCACCCCTCTGGTTTCCGCGAGGTGATGGTGCACAACGCGGCCCAGTTGGAGAAGGTGGACCCGAAGAAGGAGGCGGTGCGCGTGGGCGGCACCGTAGGCTATAAGAAGAGGCTCGTCATCGAGAAGCGCGCTGACGAGCTGGGCATCAGGATACTCAACCGGACGGGATAGACATGGACCTGAAGAACCAGAAGCGAATGGCATCCGAGATCCTCGGTTGCGGAAAGAGCCGGGTCTGGATAGACCCGAACCGCGCGGAGGACGTGGAGGATGCCATCACTCGAGCGGATATACGCACCGCCATCGAGTCCGGGACCATACGCGCACTCCCCAAGCAGGGCGTATCCCGTGGAAGGACCAGATACAAGCTGGACCAGAGAAGCAAGGGGAGAAGGCGCGGACCGGGCAGCAGGAAGGGCACTTCCGGCGCGCGCAAACCGACCAAGAGGAATTGGATACAGACCATCCGCCCCATCAGGCAGGAGCTTCGGCAGCTGCGGGACGACGGCAGGATAACTCGCTCCGTCTACCGCAGCTTCTACATGAAGGCCAAGGGCGGGCAGTTCAAGAACAGGAAGAACCTGCTCTCGCATCTTCAGACCGAAGGTCTGCTGAAGGAGGTCAAGTAAATGGCAAGCGGACCACGTTACAAAGTGGCCTTCCGCCGCCGGCGGGAAGGCAGAACCGACTACAGACAGAGAGCCAGATTGCTCCGGGCCAGGATTGCCCGGGCAGTGGTGCGCACCTCTTCTAGGCACACTAGCGTGCAGCTTGTGCAGTACGACGCCCAAGGAGACCGGGTGCTGGCATCGGCCCACTCCCGCGAACTCATCGGGCTTGGCTGGAACAAGTCCACCGGCAATCTACCGGCCGCGTACCTCACCGGGTACCTGGCAGGCATGAAGGCCAAGGCGAAGGGAGTGGATGAGGCGGTGCTGGACATAGGGCTCAAGGAGCCAGTGAAAGGCGCGGCTTGCTTCGCGGTACTCAAAGGCCTGCTGGACGCGGGCGTGAAGGTCCCACATGGAGAGGAGGTCATCCCCTCTGAGGACCGGATCAAGGGCAAGCACATCGGCCCGGAGATGGAGAAGCTCATAGAGGAAGTCAAGAACAAGATGGAGGTCGAGTGAAATGGATTGGACCCCTAAGACCAGGCTGGGCAAGATGGTGCTCAACGGAGAGATAACCACCATGCGTCAGGCCCTGGCGACCAAGCTGCCCCTCAGGGAGGCGGAGATCGTGGACATCCTGCTGCCGGACCTGAAGGACGAAGTGATCGATGTCAACATCGTTCAGCGCATGACCGATTCCGGCCGGAGGGTCAAGTTCCGCATCACCTGCGCCGTCGGCAACGGGGACGGGTTCGTGGGCATCGGTCGGGCCAAGGGAAAGGAAGTTGGCCCATCGATACGGAAGGGTATAGACAACGCCAAGCTGCACATCATCGAGATCAAGCGTGGATGCGGCTCGTGGGAATGCGGATGCGGCACCCCGCACTCGTTGCCAATGGAAGTGATGGGCAAGGCCGGGAGCGTGGAGGTCTACCTGAAGCCAGCGCCCCGCGGCATATCTCTTGCCGTCGGCGACGTGGCCAAGAGCATCCTGGTGCTCGCTGGAGTGAAGGATTCCTGGGGATTCGCCAAGGGTCACACCAAGACCACGGTGAACTACGCCATCGCTACCTTCGAGGCACTGAAGGCCACCTCAGCGATTCGGGTCACAGAGGCTCAGGCCCAGCGCCTGAAGATCGTCTCCGGACCGGTGAGCGTGCACGTGGCTCAGCAGAGGGTAGAGGTCGTTAAGGCCGATGAAGCTCCCGCTAAGGAGGGATGATCACATGGCATATGCTATCATCCGGGTCCGCGGCCACGGGGACGTGCGCGCGGACATAGAGGACACCATGCAACTGCTCAACCTCACCCGCCCGAACCACTGCGTCATCGTGCCGGAGAACGACTCCACCCGGGGCATGCTCTACAAGACCAAGGACTACGTGACCTGGGGCGAAGTGGACGAGAACATGCTGGCAAAGATGATCAAGTTCCGCGGTCGACTGGAGGGCGACAAGCCCATCGACGACGTCTCGGTCAAGGAGCACTCCAAATACACCTCGATAATCGCCCTGGCACGGGCGCTTAAGAAGGGCGAGACCGCCCTTTCCAAGCTGGACGGCTTCAAACCAGTGCTCAGGTTGAGCCCTCCGCGCAAGGGATACGGCAAGGTCAAGCGCTCCTTCCAGGTGGGCGGAGCGGTGGGCTATCGTGGCAAGGAGATAAACGAGCTCATTGAGCGAATGTTATAATAGCAACTATACCTTTGAGGGGACGAAATGCCAAGCAGGACAAAAAAGTTCAGGGGGTCCAGGACCCACGGCCGGGGAAAGAAGGCCGGAAGGGGCGCCGGCCTCCGAGGCGGTCGTGGCAACGCCGGACTGCACAAGCACAAGTACATGTTCGTGCTCAAGTTCGATCCTGACCACTTCGGCCGACATGGGTTCAAGCGGCCGCAAGAGGTCGTTTCGGCCAAGATCACCATGAACGTGGGTGACATGGACGAGAACATCAGCAAGCTTCTTTCCGACGGTTACGCCCAAAAGAAGGGCGACAGGACGGTCGTGGACCTGACCAAGATGGGGGTGGACAAGCTCCTTGGCTTCGGGCAGGTCAGCGGCAAGTACGAGATCGTCGTGGCCGAGAGCTCGGAGAAGGCGAAGCAGAAGGTCGAGGGAGCGGGCGGGGCAATCGTGCAACCGCAGTAGTGACCGTGTGATACCATGGCCGAAGAGAAGAAGAGCCTCCTGTACAAGTTCAAACCCTTGACGGACAGGATCCCCGCGGTGGCCAAGCCGGAAGGGCACGTGCACTTCCGGACCAAGATGCTGTGGGTCATCATCATTCTGGTCTTCTACTTCGTCATGACAAACGTTTTCATCTACGGCCTGGACCAGGCGAACACTCTGGACCTTTTCGCCCAATACCGGGCCATTCTTGCCGGTGCTCAGGGTTCGCTGATGCACCTGGGCATCGGTCCGATAGTCACGGCGAGCATCATCATGCAGCTGTTCGTCGGCGCCAAGATCATCAAGCTGGACCTCACGAACTCGGACGACAAGGCGGTCTACCAGAGCTCACAGAAGTTCCTGGTCCTCATCATGATCCTCGTGGAGGCCGTGCCCCAGGTGTTCGGTTACCTGGTGCCCTCTACGGGCTTCGTCAGCGGGCTGGACCATGCCCTAGGAGCGGGTTCGATGATCGGCGGCGCGGAAATGGCCAAGATCATCATCGTGCTGCAGCTGTTCATTGGCTCATACCTGGTGTTCCTCATGGACGAGGTGGTGTCCAAATGGGGCATCGGTAGCGGCATATCGCTCTTCATCGCCGCCGGAGTAGCGGAGGCTATATTCACCGGAACGCTCAACTGGAACCCGTCTCAGGCAGGTGTGCCGTTGAGCCTGAGCAATCCTCCGGCTGGCACGATACCCAAAACGTTCTACATATTGCACGAAACGCCTGCTTCCGGGCTGACCGGAGGTGGTTATGAGCGCATCATACTGGCCAATCCCAATCCAGTGGTCGCGCTCATCGGCACGATAGCTATCTTCCTCTTCGTAGCTTACGTCGAATCGATGCGCATCGAGCTGCCCTTGGCCCACGGCACCGCTCGAGGGGCAAGAGGTCGCTACCCGATCAAGCTGCTCTACGCCTCGAACATCCCGGTCATCCTCATGTCCGCGCTGTTGGCGAACATCAGCATGTTCGCCCTGCTGTTATGGACATCCAGTTCCCTGCAGGGACTGCCGCTCATCGGCCATCAGTGGTGGCTGGGCTTCTATGATCCGGGAACGACCTCTCCGGCCGGAGGTCTCGCCTGGTATCTCTCGGCCCCGAGAGGACTGGCCGACTGGCTCATGCCCGCCCTCAGCCCAGATAGATATGGCTATCTGGCTCTCGGGCACAACGGCTTCCAGATAGCAGCGCGTGTCGTTACCTATATGACGGTCATGGTGCTCGGCTCCATCCTCTTCGCCAAGTTCTGGATATCCACCACGAACATGGGACCGGAAGCGGTAGCTAAGCAGATCGAATCGTCGGGACTGCAGATCCCTGGCTTCAGGCGCGATCCCAGAGTGCTCAAGCGGGTGCTGGAACGATATATTCCTGTGGTAACGGTGATATCCGGAGCCACGGTAGGCATACTGGCGGCCGTAGCGGACCTAGTGGGAACGGTGGGTAACGCCTCCGGCACGGGAGTGCTGCTGACCGTCGGTATCCTCATTCAATTCTATGAGGCCATCAGCCGGGAGCAGATGATGGAGATGCATCCAGTGCTTCGCCAGTTCTTCGGGGGTGAATAGGCATGACGGAAACACCCGCTCCTTCGAAATCGATCGGAGGTCCGAGCATGTCCCGTTTCGCCACCATATTCGCTCTGGTGCTGGCGATGTTCGTGCTCTTCGACCCGACGCTGCGCTCTGCGTTGGGAGCGTTGGTAGGGTATGGGTTGGAGCCGCTCATCGGTTTCGGCGGCAAGTATCCGGTGTTCACGCTCTTCCTGGCAGGCATCGTCATGACCGGATTGACGGTGGTGGTGCGCCACTTCTTCACCGACTATGTGGAGCAGGCGGAAAGCCAGAAGATAATGAGCGCCTTCAACCAGGAGCTGCGCAAGGCGCGCCTGGAGAACAACACCTTCAAGACCAAGAAGCTCATGGAACAGCAGCCCCAGATCATGCAGCGCTCGCTCAAGAACTCCACCGCGCAGCTGAAGTTGCTGCCGGTGACCATGATCGTGGTCGTGCCCATCTTCGCCTGGATAGCGGTCTTCATGACCCATGTCTGCAGCCCCATTATCGCTGTACCATGGTCCTTTAGCGTGGATCTCAACGCCACAACCGTCTTCTTCCCCAACTGGGTTTTGCTCTACTCTCTGGCGAGCATTCCCTTCGGACAAGTGCTGGCACGTTCCTTGCGCTACTATGATTTCAGAAAGCGCCTCAACGAACTTGCGGCAGGTAAGGTATGAGAATCACCATCAGCGGCCCCCCCGGTTCTGGAAAGACCACGGTGTGCATGCTTCTGGCCCGGAGATTGGGCGCGGAGTGCCTCATCTCAGGCACCTTCTTCCGGGAGATGGCAAAAGAATCGAACCTCAGTCTGGCGGAGTTCGGAAAGCTGGCGGAGAACGATCCTAAGTATGATCGCATTGTGGACGAATCGATGCTCTCCCGCGCCCTCGCTCTCCAGAACGTCGTTGTGGAAGGTCGGCTGACCGGACATCTCTTGAGCAAGAAAGACCCGTCCGCATTCAAGGTCTATCTGGACGCGGCGCCGAACGCACGGGCGGAACGTATCAAGGAACGAGAGAACGAAGATATCCAGAGGATCAAGGATGAGATGTTGGAGCGGGAGAATTGCGAGGCGCGTCGCTACAAGCAATACTACGGCATCGATATCAACGACAAGAGCGTGTACGATCTTGTGGTCGATTCCTCGCATCGGACACCGGAGCAGGTGGTTGACCTCATCATGAAGAAGCTGGAGGTATGGCCACGGCGCGCATGATCGTGAAGGACCGCGATCCCCTCATCACCCCGTTTGGCAAGAAGCCCTCGGAGCGGAGCGTGGAAGAACTACTTCAAGCGGGCATCATCAATCTCGACAAAACATCCGGACCGACCTCGCACCAGGTTACCGCTTGGGTGCGGGACATCCTGCAGGTGAGCAAGATCGGTCATGGGGGCACTTTGGACCCGAAGGTCAGCGGCGTCCTGCCGATCGCTCTGGGAAGAGCGACCCGTGGCACCGACCTCGTCCTCCGCTCGGACAAGGAATATGTCTGCGTCATGCGCCTGCATCGCGACGTCCAGCCGGAGAAATTGAAAAGGATCATGCTCACTTTCGAGGGCGATATCTTCCAGGTGCCGCCGGTCCGGTCCGCGGTCAAGCGCCAGATGCGCATCCGCCGGGTACATTCCCTACGCATCCTGGAGATGAGCGGACGGGATGTCCTCTTCCGGATGCAATGCGACGCCGGTACCTACGTGAGGACGTTGTGCGTGGACGTGGGCGATGCCCTGGGCGTGGGCGCGCACATGGAGGACCTCCGCCGCGTGCGCTCTGGTGGCATGAAGGAAGAGGACGCCGTGCAACTGCAGGACCTCAAGGATGCCTTTGTCTTCTGGAAGCAGGGCGAGGGTAAGTGGCTGCGGAAGATGATCTGGCCCATGGAGATCCTCCTCGATCCCTTTCGCAAGATCGTGGTCAAGGACAGCGCGGTGGACGCCCTCTGCCACGGCGCCGACCTGGCGGCGGTGGGCATCGTCCGCCTGGAAGAGGGCATCACCAAGGGCGAAACGGTCGCTTTCGTTTCTCTCAAAGGAGAAGGGGTGGGCATGGGCATTGCCCTCATGTCCTCGGAGGAGATGTCTCGGGCCAGGGAAGGCATTGCCGCCAGTACCGAGCGGGTGTTCATGGACCCCAGCACCTATCCTAAGATGTGGGAGACCTCGGCGCCTCGGATAAAGGCTGCTCCAGAAGACACGGAGAAGATGGACTGATCTTACCACCGACGGTCGTGCTTCAGAACTCACTCAGGGAGCGCTGGTTCCTCGTCATCGATTGCGCATCGATGCCCAACCGTCGGCGTATCTCCATGGCCAGTTGCTTATCGAAGCCGTGCTGCACGAAGACCTTGGACGGTGAACACGCTTTCGTGAACTGCAGCAGCTCCTCGAAGTCCGCATGGTCGGAGATGGCGAAGGCCTCGTCCGTCTTCATCGCATACCGGTAGGAGCGGTCCAATGCCCAGCCCGAAACCGCGGCGGTGCGAAGCTTCCTATTGCGCCAGTATGCAATCAGGCTGGAGTCCTTGACGTTGGTGGGGCAGATCATCAGGAAGGGTTCCTTCGCCGCTTCCTTCGAGTACGGCCGGTACCTGAGAGCGTGCTCCGCACCTTCCTCCTCCACCAATCGGGTCATGTTGAGCACCGTTCCATACAGGTAAGGCTCGAAATCCTCCAGCATGCGCAGCAACGTCTGCGACTTCCCCAGAGGATAGGCGAAGAGCGCCACCGAATATCCTTGGTTAAGAGAGTCGCGGACCCAGTCGCGCAAGACGTCGGCCATCTCCTCCGTGGGCGGGAAGACGTAGGAAGGCGAGCCGTAGGTCGATTCGATGACCAGGATGTCCGTGCTGATCGGTCGAGCTCCCTCCAGGCCGTAGCGGTCCCGGGGGCACATATCACCTGTATAGAGCAGGCGTTTGCTCCCATCCACCAGGAACATCGTGGAACCGGGAATGTGCCCAGAACTGTGCATCTGCACCTGCTCGCAGCTCGCGGCCTCGATGTTCCGACCCACGCGCTCCGAAGCGCAGCGCAGGGTCGTCGGAGATGCTATGGCCTTGCTCTCCTCGAAGCTCCTGGGAAGATGGTCCGAATGCGCATGCGAGATGCAGTTCACCGCCCCCGCCTCGATGCGCCGGGGATCGAACCTCACCTCCCGTGGGCCGCTGAACTCGATACCGTTACCCAGGCGCACCTGGAGCGCATCCCCTTCCATCTAAGCGACCAATGGAGGCTCCCCTATTTACTTGCACCGCATACCCGGCTGGAAGTGGGCGAGCTTCATCCGGATAGGGCCTTCAGCGTCCTCAAGGCATTGAGGGTGACCCATTTGCTCTCCCTCCCGTTGCGCTCGATGGAGGTGATGAAGCGCCCCTCGAAGCGGTTCTCCTGCCTCCATCGCCCGTCCTCGCCCTGTTTGGATAGAACCGCCTCGACCGTCTCGCGCATCCTCTCGTCCCTGATGCCTAGTCTCGCCAGGATCCATAGTATCTCGAGGACATCGGTGTTCCATATCAGGGGGAAGCCGAGGTTCAGCCACTCTTTCCTGGAAACCTCGACCAGGTCAGGCGGCTTCCTGAATATATGCTGGGCCAGGATGTACTCAGCCCCCTCCTCGATCCTCGCCCTCATCTCCTTGGTCCTCGCCCCTTCGGGCACCTCCGCCAAGGCCTTGAGGGATTTGACCGCCCCGGAGCGGCAGGTGTGATCGCGCCAGCAACGCTCGTAAAGGTATGGCCAGACCCTTGGGGCCCGGGAGACCAGCTCGTATCTCTGATAGGTCGTGATCCAATCCAACGCCTTCTTGACGCGCCGGTCCTCGCCATACCCTAGCTGGATCAGACTGAAGGCCATATTCCCTGTGAGACAGGACAGGACTTGGCCCTTTCTCCCCCCGGCCTCTACGCTGCCCATGACCGAGAACCCGCCCGAGGCCCGCTCCTGGCTCCAGCGCAGGACGAACTCGCAGGCTGCTTTGACCCTTGCATCTTCGGGGTCAGCGGAAAGCTCCGCCAGGAGGATGAGATTCCAGACCGTCCCCTTGTACTTGGACCTCATGTAAAAATCCTCGGGCCTCCCCCAGTGGCCCTCTGGGCGCTGCTTGGCCAGGACCCTGGGGACCATGCCCATCTCCATTATCCGCCGCCTCGCCTCGGACAGCTCCTCGTCGCTCTCCCTCCTCCCCAGCAGGTCCTTTAGCGCCAGATAGCGGACGGAAGGGTTGTCCTCATTCAAGAGCCAGTCAGTCGAGTCACCCTTGACCCGCGCCATCCAATCCGTCATTCTCCTCGCCCCCAAGATTCTTGGCCGGGGATGATAATGCATTCGCTCGGCGAGCTACGACCTTGAGAAGGTTGAAGTACGCCCTGGCCCGTTCGATTGTCCGTGACCGCCCCAGAGGAGAGAAAGGCCAACGCCAGCGGCTACCTCCTGCTTCTCTTGGGAATCCCGCTCATCATCCTCGGCTGGACGGTGGTCCTGGAGGGTTACGCATCCTCCAACGACATGTTCCTCTACATGATGCTGTTGCAGGTGGCGGGGATAGTATTGGCTTTCTTGGGGCTACGCATCATCTTCGACCCCAAGCGCAGGAACGCGCCCGCTCCATCCGACTACAACGAGTTCTCCGTGGTCTGCGAACGCTGCGAGAAACCGATACCATCGGACGCGAAGAAGTGCCCGAACTGCGACAACCCCATCGAATGGGACTGAACGGTGGCTTATCGAGAGAAAGAATATTATCCATTGAGAACCATTGAATTGATGTTCTGAGAGCGGAGGTGTACCATGACCCGCGAGGACGATGAGGAATACGAGAGCGAAGATGACTTCAAGAACGACGATTGGTTCAAGGAGAACTACCTCGACCTGATCGAGGAGCACCCCCGTGAATGGATCGCCGTCTCGGAGCAGAGACTGATATGCACCGGGAGCACGCGCATCGAAGTGGACGACAAGGCGCGCGAGCTGCTGGGCGAGAAGGAGTACTCCATCTACTTCGTCCTGCCCGTGGACATGGCCACGGACGTGGGCTATGCCAGGCGTTGATCAGACATATGTTCCGCAACATCGGCGAAGGAAAACTGCACTACGAGGTCCGAGGTGAGGGCCATCCCATCCTCATGCTGCACGGCTTCTCCCTCGACAGCGCGGTCATGCTGGGCTGCCTGGAACCCCTCTTCTCCTTCAAGAAGGGATGGAAGCGCATCTACGTGGACCTGCCAGGCATGGGCGAATCACCACGCATCCCGGGCGTCAATGACTCCGACGAGATGCTGGACGTGATGGTGCGCTTCGTGGACAACCTGCTGCCAGAGCAGAGCTTCGCCATCGCCGGGGAATCGTACGGCGGCTACCTGGCCCGCGGCCTGCTGCGGGAGCGCATGGAATCGGTTAAGGGCATGCTGCTCATCTGTCCGCTGGTCTTCGCCTCCCCGTCCAAGCGCGAACTCCCGCATAAGAAGGTGCTGGTACAAGAGGAAGGCATCCTAGATAGGGCGGGCAAGGCGGCGCAGGGGTTCTCGGACATCGGCGTCGTGCTCAGCCAGGACACTTTGGACCGTTACTGGAAGGACGTCATGCCTGGCAAGACATCGGGAGATCAGCGGTTCCAGCAACAGCTGTTCGAGAACGGATATGCGTTCAGCTTCGATGTGGACGAGATCTCGCATCCCTTCCATCACCCTGCGCTCGTTCTCGCGGGAAGGCAGGACCATGTCGTGGGATACCGGGACGCCTGGAAGCTGCTGGAGAAGTACCCCCGCGGCACGTTCGCGGTGCTCGATCGCTCCGGGCACAACCTGCAGTTCGAGCAGGTGGGACTCTTCGACGCATTGGTGAGCGAGTGGCTCGATCGCGTGGATGAGGCGTGGAACGCCCCCGAATCCAGACGAAACTGAGGGGCCTCGTGGCATCTGGCTCACTTTCGGATATCTCCCCCCTCCACCCCTTTATAACCTGAGGGACAAAGAGGGAAGCGGGGAGGCAGATGAACCAATATGCTGAAGCGATCGCCCCGGAACTAGTACCCTCGGTCCTGGAGGAAACGGAGCCTCCGATGGCGGAGCTTAGGCCGAGGACCGTGGGCACGTCCATCGCTGCCCTGGACGATTTTCTGGGCGGGTTCTCGTCCTCGCAGGTGACGCTGGTGGACAGTTCCGACCGCCTCCTCTTCGACCTGGTGCACCTGCTCAGCGTGAACCACGTGATGCGCGAGGGGCAGGAGGTGGTGTGGGTGGACGGGGGCAATTCCATCAACCCCTACGCCCTGGCGGGCATCTGCAAACGCTTCCGCGTCGATGCCCAGGAGGTCCTGGACAGCATCAATGTCTCCCGAGCGTTCACCGCCTATCAGCTCGTCACCTTGATAGAGGAGATGATGGAAGCGGAGGTGCGCCGCTCCCGCGCCGGCATGCTGGTCGTCTCCTGCTTCCCGGACCTGTTCCAAGATAAGGACATGTGGTGGTCCGAGTCCTTCCAGCTCATGAAGCGCTGCATCTCCTCGATACAGGACATCACTCGAAGATACGGATTGATCACCTTGGTCACGAACTTCGGCCTGTCGAAGCTGCTCTACAAGAAGAGCCTGCGCAGCCTGATGTACTCTTCCGCGGACCGGGTGCTGCGCATCGAGGACGCGCGCTCCGCCTTGCGCCTGACACTGGTCAACGAAGGCAGGCAGATGCTCTATCATCCAGTGCCTTACTACCAGCGCACCTTGGACGAGTTCGGGTGAACCGCGCAATCCTGTTGCTAGCGCGTCGAATCATTGCTAAATACCAGGGTCGATGTAGCAAAGTGCGAGAGTGACCGCCATGGTCGTACGCTTGCAGGATGAGGTCGCGAAGCTGATCGCCCTAGCCAAGGAGAATGGGGCTGAGGCCAGGCAGATCGATGCCGAGGAGGTCGTGGTCGCGGACTGGGTCGGGTTCAAGTGCGGCTGGGGCTGCAAGGGTTATGGGAAGCATCTCTCCTGTCCTCCCTACGCACCCTCACCAGAGGAGACGAGACGCATGCTGAAGGACTACCGCACCGCCCTGCTGCTTCGCTTCGAGGGCGTGCCGGACATGAGAAGCGTGGACCCAGAGCAGATACCTGAGGACTTCCACCCCCTGTATAAGAAACTCATTCTCTGGGTGCATGACACGCTGTACAAGCTGGAGAAGACGGCCTTCTACGACGGCTATTACAAGGCGTTCGGGTTCGGCGCCTACCCCTGCATCTACTGCGAGCACTGCGTGGCGGAGGAGAGCTCGGGCCCGGTGGATCGGAGCATGAAGAGGCTATGTAGGCACATGGACAAGGTGCGCCCGAGCATGGAGTCCGCGGGCATGGACGTCTTCGCGACGGCCAGGAAGGCTGGCTGGGACATCTCTACCATACCCTGCAAGGACATGGAGTATGGCAAGATCGTGCATGCCAACATCGTCTCCTTCGCTCTAGTGCTCATCGATTAGGCGCTTCCTCCGCGTAAAACCCTAGGATCGAGGAGCTGCGGGCGAGATACGGCCTGACCCAGGAGGATCTCGCCAAGATGGTGGGGGTGCGCAGGGAGACCGTCCTCTTCATCGAGAAGGGCGAGCACAAACCCCCCTTGAACCTAGCTTATGCCATAGCCAAAGCGCTCAAGACGTCCATCGACGAGCTCTTCCTTTTCGATGATCGACCGGGTAAGGGCGGGCACGCTCACTTTCGGGCATCTCTCCCGTTCAGCTCTTTATAACGTGCGCACCGAACCACTGCACGTGATGTAGAGATGGGCCGCACCGTTCCCACGTATCGCATGACCCTTGAGTCCATAATCCAGAGCTGGGCCGATTATCGCAGAGCGTTGCCAAAGGACGACCGCGAGGTGTTCGATGAGATGGTGAACCGAGCGAGGATGCACGCCTCCGCCTCCACCTACGCCGCCTTCTCCGATCCGGTGGAGGGGGCGTTGCTCTCCATCCTCCTGGAGCAGGAGAAAGAGCTTCGCAGGCTGAGGAAGAGCGAAGTCCGATGAAAGGCTGGATCATCGACTGCTACCCGGACTACGAGCACGGATGCATGGTCATCTGGCTCAAGACGGAGCAGGGCATCGAGCGCCTGGTGGACCGGCATTTCGTTCCTTCGTTCTACGTACGAGCTCCCACGGAAAAGCTGAGGGGGCTGGAGGAGCAGCTGCGCATGATCGACGTCTCCGACACCTCGCTGGAGATGCGCACCACGTTGATGGACGAGGTCCAGCGACCGTTCCTCAAGATCGCTCTGGACGATTACGGCTCCCTGTCGCAGGTGGCGAAGATGGTGGACGCCTGGGGCCACTATCGCGACTACGAGCTTTACAACGTCGACCTGCGCTTCAATCAGCGCTACTTCCTTGAGCGAATGGTGTTCCCGAACGGCCTGGTGCAGGTCGACACCAAGTTCCGCATGCTCGATGCGCAGGAGAGGATCGATTACCCGTTGCCGCCGCTGAGCGCCCTCAAGCTGGAGGTGCAGGTGGATGCCGCTCGAGGCATTCCCACGATGGACGATGCGATCCATCGGGTCAAAGTGGACGATATCGTCTTGGATGGAACAGAGGAGAACGTACTGCGCGACCTCCGGGCGCTTGTCGAAGAGAGGGACCCGGATATCATCTACACTGAGGGCGGGGATGAGTTCTACATGGAGTATCTGGGAAAGCGCGCCGAGCTCCATGGTATGACGTTCGACCTCGGTCGGGAGGCGGGCTTCCGCAAGGCCAAGGGCAAGAGCTACTTCACCTACGGCCGCATCGTGTACAAGCCGCCGGCGCATAAGTTGCGAGGGCGCATCCATATCGACGCCGCCGCCTCCTACACCTACGCGAAGAGCGGCATCTATGGCCTGGTCGATCTCTCCCGGCTGTGCCTCATTCCGGTGCAGGACCTATCTCGTCTCTCACCGGGCAGCGCCATCAGCGCCATGCAGGTCAACCAGGCCATACGCGATGGCCACCTGGTATTGTGGAAGAAGAACCTGCCCGAGGGGTTCAAGACCGCCGGGGAGCTGCTCGTCTCCGACCGGGGGGGATTCATCTACGAGCCGGTGGTCGGTATCCATGAAAGAGTGGCGGAGGTCGATTTCACCTCCCTCTACCCGAGCATAATGGTGCGGCACAACATCTCCCCGGAGACGGTGGACTGCCCCTGCTGCCCTGCCTCGGAGAAGCTCGTTCCCGAGCTAGGTTACCGCATCTGCCAGAGGCAGCTGGGATTGGTGCCCAGGGTCCTCCGTCCCATCATCCAAAGGAGGATGGAGTTCAAGCGTTTGGTCAAAGCGAACGCGCCGCACAGGGATGTGTTCGACCAGAGGCAGGCGCTGCTGAAGTGGGTGCTGGTGACCTGTTTCGGCTACACTGGCTACCGCAACGCCCGCTTCGGACGCATCGAGTGTCATGAGAGCATCAACGCCTACGGACGCAACATCTTGCTGCGAACCTCGGAGATGGCTGAGGAAAGGGGCTTCCACATCCTGCACGGGATCGTGGACTCGCTCTGGCTGCAGGGGGAAGGAGATCCGGTCGAGTTCTGCTCCTCGGTCAGCGAGGAGATCGGCATACCGCTGCAGCTGGAAGGCGTGTACAGATGGATCGTCTTCCTGCCGGCCAGCACCACGGGCGTCGGAGCCCTCAACCGCTACTACGGCCTCTTCGAGAACGGCGAGCTGAAGCTGCGCGGCATCGCTCTGCGCAAGAGCGACACCATAACGTTGGCAAGGGAGCTGCAGAACGATATGCTGGCGGTGCTCTCACGCGCTTCGGGCATAGAGGAGTTCCAAGGGCTGATATCGAACGCCCTGGAAGTGATGGATTCATATCTGGCGAAGCTACGCGAACGTGGCGTTCCGTTGGACAAGCTGGTGCTGCGCAAACGCGTTTCCAAGGCTTTCGAGGAGTACACCCAGTTCACGCATTCCTACGCCGCGCTCAAGCAGATGGAGGAGATGGGCTTTCCCGTGCCGCCGGGACGTTCGGTGGAGTACGTCATCTGCGATGGCGAGAGCCGCAACCCCTGGGAGCGGGTGAAGGCCGCCTCCTTCATCGATGGTGGCGAGGAGTACGATGTCCGCGAGTACGAAGACCTGCTGCTTCGCTCCGCCGCGGACCTCCTGGTCCCGTTCGGCTGGAGCTTCGAGGCGCTCAGAAGAAGGGCAGATGAGGAAGACCGCTGAGCAGGCCAGCCAAAGATTCGTCGAGACCGAAGAGCGCCAGAGTGATAGGCAGCAGCAGACAACCGGTAAGCTGCACCCGGCCTAGGCCGAGCTTGGGCGGCAGCAGGCCCAGAAGCGTCGCCGCTCCCAGGACCAGCAGACCCGGAACCCCGGTGAACGCCATCACCAGGATGACCAGAACGAAGAGCAGGAAGCGATTGAGCAGCCCGAGGCGCATCCCGCTCAGACGGGGAGCGAGCTTCGATGCCAGAAGAATGGTGAGGCGATAGCCGAGGGCAGAGGACACGAGAACGGAGAGGAGGAAGAGGGGCAGGAAGAGCGCCAGCAAGTCGGTGCCATTTCCGATCAGCTGTTGGACGGCTATCATGGCGCCGCTACGCACCTTGCCCAGGAGGGCGAAGGCCAGTATGCTGAAGACCGCCGAGGCCGTGCCTACCGCAGATACGCTCACGATGAAGCGCTTGGCGCTGGCTGCGGCATCCCTTCTTCCACCGGGGGCGAGCGGGGCGAAGACCACCGTGGCGGCCGTGGAGGTGATGCCTGGTAGCCAACCGGCCAAGAACCCGCCCAGAGTGCCCAGGACCGCCGGTCCCACGGGAACCGGTCCCTGCTCTCCATCGACCTGTTCGGGGATGGAGCCGGAGCGCGCGGAAAGGAGCAAGGTTGGGAAACCGAAGAGGCCGGTCAGGAGGGGCAGGAGCATGCTTTGTCCTAGGCCTGGAAAGATGTCGCCGCCGGGGACCCGGCCATTCATGACCGCGAAGCCCAGCGCCCCGGAAAGGAGGAAGAGCGTCCCAGCGATGGCGATGGTAGGTGCGTAGCGCTTGCGCACGAGCCATCTGCCTTCCAGCCTCACACGGCCTTCTGGCAAGGAGGCTCTGATCCGCAAAGGGAACTCGCCGTGAGCTGTGCGCAGGTATCGTTTGCCGATTGCGCCCCGACGAACGATCATCCCTACGAGGGCGACGTCTTCACCGTCGATGGGGACCGGGGCAACGATGGAGATGAGCCCTGGCACCGCTGTGCATCGCCCTTTCCGACTGTCCAAGCAAGCCACCGAACCCCCTCTTCCACCCTCCAAGAGCACCAATGCCACCGATACCGCCAGCAAGAGGAACGGCACTCCGGGTTTGATGAGCGAATCGACCTGGAATGGCGGCAGCATGAGCGTCTGCAACGGAAGCACCAGGATGACCGCTATCAGCGCCCCGACGAGACTGCCCGTCGCCGCGCAGCGGACCGCTTCCAGGCCCCTTCCCGCCAGCACGAGCCTATGCCCGGGGAGAATGGACAGGACCGTTCCTTCCTCCGGCACGCCCAGGAACACGGAGGGAACGAAATCGACGAAGGAATGCGTGACGGCGGCAGATACGATGAAGCAGGCGACCAAAAGCGGGGCGAGGACGGGATCGACCAAGCAGCTGGAGCACAGGCTAGCGACCGATGGCTCAAGCAACGGATAAGAAGAGACGAGGAGAAGCGAGAGGGTGTTCACGTGCAGTCCTGGCGTCATGCCGCTGCAGGCGCCGAGGACGCTGCCGCTGACCGAGAACGAGAGAGCGAGCACCATCAATCCGAGTTCCACGAATAACTTAGAAGGGCGATGGTCGAATTCGCCCACGTCTACTCTAAGCTTACCAGAAGAGGTTTATTACCGATGCTCGGTGTTCAGGGGCGAGATGAACGACGTCATCGTGGCCCAGAAGCTCACGAAGCGCTTCGAGGACCTGGTGGCCGTCAATGCCATCAGCTTCGCCATCAAGGAGGGCGAGTGCTTCGGCTTCCTCGGACCGAACGGGGCGGGCAAGACCACCGCCATCCGTATGATCCAGTGCGTGTCGCCATTGACGTCAGGCACCCTGCAAGTGCAAGGCATGGACGTGAGCAAGGAGCAACGCAGGATCAAGTCGCTGATCGGCGTCGCCCCGCAAGAGGATAACCTGGACCCGGACTTCTCGGTCCTCAAGAACCTCATCGTCTATGCGCGCTACTTCGGTATCGACAAGGACGTCGCCAAGAAGCGAGCTGATGAACTGCTGGCCTTCATGCAGCTGACTGAAAAAGAAGACACTCCGATCGACAAGATATCTGGCGGTATGAAGCGACGGCTGGTGATCGCCCGCGCCCTCATAAACGATCCCAAGATCCTCATCCTAGATGAGCCGACCACCGGACTGGACCCTCAAGCTAGGCATGTCATCTGGGATAAGTTGCGCGAACTGAAGAAACGCAACGTGACCGTGGTCGTTACCACGCACTACATGGAGGAAGCGCAGCAGCTCTGCGACCGCCTGGTGATCATGGAAAGGGGCAAGATCCTAGTAGAGGGCACGCCCAGGCAGCTCATCTTGGACAAGGTGGGAAACGGGGTGGTGGAGGTGCTGAATCCCGATCCACAGGTGGAGATCTTCGTCCGCTCCATCGGTTGGACGCAGGAGCGCGCCGGGGACCGCCTCTATATCTATACCAATGAGAACCAGGAAGCCCGTCGCCAGCTATTGGACCGGTTCCCGCAGGCCAACATCATTATCCGCGACGCCACCCTGGAGGATGTCTTCCTCAAGCTCACTGGCAGGGGGCTGAAGGAATGAGCCTGCTGGAGAACGTCAGCCTGCGCGCCTGGACCGTCTGGCAGCGCAACCGGGATGTCTTCTTCGTCACCTGGAAGACGAACTTCCTTCCCTCGTTCCTGGAACCGATCCTCTATCTCTTGGCCATGGGCTTCGGGTTCGGAATATTGGTGACGTTGCCTGATCCATACAAGAACGTCTCCTACGCTCAGTTCCTTGCCCCTGGCCTGGTGGCCATTTCCGCCATGTACGGGGCGTTCTTCGAATGCACCTACGGCTCGTTCGTGCGCATGCACTACCAGAAGACGTACGATGCGATGGTCGCCACCCCTCTGACCATCGAGGACGTGATCACGGGCGAGATACTCTGGGGCGCCACGAAAAGCTTCATCAACGGCACTATCGTCATGCTGGTCATCGCGATGTTCGGGCTGGCCAGCTTCCCTGGTCTCCTTCTCATACCTTTCATCGCTCTTCTGGCGGGCTTGGCGTTCGGCTCGATAGCCATGATCTTCACCGCCCTGGTGCCGAACATCGACTCGTTCAATTATCCGTTCTTCCTGTTCATCACCCCGATGTTCCTGTTCAGCGGGACGTTCTTCCCTCTGGATGTGCTGCCAGGATGGGTGCGGGACGTCGCTTTGGGATTCCCGCTGACGCACGTGGCCTCGATGATGCGCGATCTCAGCCTGGGAATGCTCAGTTGGTCGGCGCTGTACAGCCTGGTCTATCTGCTGGTCATCACTTTGGTGGCGTTCTACGGAGCGGTGTGGCTGATGAGGAGACGTCTGGTCAGCTAAGGACCACCAGACGTCCTTCGCGCACTTCCACCTTGACCAGGGTCTTGATCCTCAAGCCCAGCTCGCTCTCTAGCTTCGACTTGTTCCTGCCCTTCTCCACCACCACGATCACGTCAACCAGCTCCACGCCCATATTCTGAAGCGCTTGTACCACCGCTCGCAACGTGCCGCCGGTGCTCAGAACATCGTCCACCAGGACCACCCGGTCCCCCGCCTTGATCCCGTTGATGAAGAGCTCTTTCTCCGAATAGCCAGTGATCTGATGAACCTGCACTTCGCCGGGGAGCGAGTACCGACGCTTGCGGATAATGTTGTAGGGGATGCCAAGGCGCAAGGACAATGGCACAGCCAAAGGAATGCCCATGGCCTCTGGTGCGGTGATGAGATCACAGTTGAAGTCGCCTACCTCCACCAGGGCGTCCAATACCTCCTTTAGAAGCTCAGGCGGCATGCTGGGGATACCATCAGTGATGGGGTGCACAAAGTAATCGTAGCTCCCCAACCGCACGATGGGGGCCGCTTCCAGACTATTCTTGAGTAGGTCCAGCTTCATCGTTCCGCTGTTCCGTTTGCGAATAGGTTAGCTATCCACGATCAAGATCGTGGGCTTGTAACTATGCTCGGCCTTATCCAAGGTGTCACGGCACGCTACATTCGGTCGGCTGACTCCTGCTTGCAAAGCAGGGTGGCATCTGCCACGGCGGCCTACTCCATCGGGAGCGTTCAAATACCTTTCCCGCAGACCGTTGCCAGTCTCGTGCCCGATAGAGCGATGTGTTCGAAGTTTTAGCCCAGAGCTTCAGCGGTCTTACTCTCCCGGGCGGAGAGTGCCTTACCTCTTGCGAGGTGTCTGGAAACTTCTGTATGCACCAGGTATGTTTGTCTGATGTTTAAGATTGTCGCCATTCACCCCACGACTAAAGTCCGTGGGTTTTCTGGCGACCCATCTCATAAAGATTGCCGACGAACCTGGTTGGCGGTGTCACATCAACCCGCTCTCATCCATATCCTGCCGACACGACGCACTTTGCCCTCCCCTTCCAGATCCTTGAGGGTGGAGCGGACCAGGCCCTCATCAACATCAATCTGGAACTGCTCCTTGAAAGCTCTGGAGACATCTCCCTCGGTCTTGCCCTCGTCCAGCGTCTTCGGTAGCAGAGTCCGCAGGTCCTCGTGTAGGTTCCATGGGAACACGAACCAGGTCCACTCCTCCTCCGGGACCCGAACGGAGTAGAAGTCGGGCTCGAACTTGGAATGGGTGATGTGCAGTAATGTGACGGTGCGGATCGTCTTCGGATGCATCTCCTGCAGATGGGCGATGGCCAGCTTCAGGCTCTCCCCGGTGTCTGTGATATCGTCCACCACCAGCACGTCCTCGTTCTCTATGGGAGCGTTCAGCTCCTGGGTCAACAGCGCCTTTCCATCTTGGTTCGCCGTCACGCCCCAATGCTCGGTCTTGACCGCGTAGAGCTTCTTGACATGCAGATGATCGCACAGCAGTCTGGCCGGAACCCAACCCCCTCTGGTCAGGCCGATGATCACCGTCGGCTTGCAACGGCAATCCTGGATCTGCCGCGCCACGTCCAAAGTCCAACGCGAGATCTCGTCGTACGTGACCAACTTGCACTTGAAGCTCTCCACCTTAGCCATCGAATCGCCCCCTGAATCCTCGACCTCGACCGGCTTGGAGGGAAAAAGACTTTTCTGCCCCCGGAACAAAGTTCGGTCAGACTACCGCGTCCACGAACTGGAAGCGGACCGAATCGAACAGCCCTTTGTCGCTCAGTTTCAACTCTGGCTCCACCAACAGACTCTGGAAAGACAAGGTCATGAAGGGAGCCGGCAGCGTGCAACTGAGGGCGCGCACGAAGCTCATCATGCGCTCCTCGCCTGCCGCCACCGTAGCGCAAGGCTCGGAGCTCATCAACCCTGCCACTGTAAGAGGTAGAGCTACGCTTTCCTGCCCATCGGTGGCGAAGTATCCGCCGCTTTCGGCCACGCCCATCACCGCCAAGGCCAGACTCGCGACGTCGACGCCCACGGTGATGATGTTGTGAGAATCATGCGCCACCGTGGACGCGATAGCTCCCTTCTTCAGCCCGAGCCCCCGCGCGAACGCCAAAGCAGGGGGTGCGATGGCATAGCGATTGACGACGGCCATGAGCAGCACGTCTTGTCCGGGGTCGCTCTTGATCTGACCATCTACGATCGGCAGTACCGCCTCTTCCGCCTTGCTGATGTCCTGATCGCCCAGCATGCCGATGACCCTTACCTTTGCACGGCCAGTTTGATTCTGAGTGTGAATCACGAATGCCTCCGGCTCTTTGCCGGGGGGGCGGATGCCGGTGCGTAACACCTGGGGATGTGCTTGGAACTTGGGCAGACCGTCCTCCGCCACCAGATCGCCGCCGATGTACACTTGCAGCACCTGGAAGTCCTTCAGGTCCCGCAGCACCACTAGGTCCGCGACCTCCCCCTCTGAGAGATGCCCCCCGGGAAGGTGGTAATGGGCGGCAGGCCACATTGTCACAGCTCGAAGCGCGTGCACCGGTTCCATGCCCAGGGCCACCGCCTTGCGCAGGAGCAGGTCCAGGTGCCCCTTCTGCAGGTCCCTCGCCCGCAAGTCGTCGGAAACCAGGCAGCACGAATGTGCCTTGGCGAAGGGCATGAGCGCCGCCAGGTTCTTGGAGGACGAACCCTCCCGCACAAGTATGAGCATGCCCTTGCGGTGCTTCTCCTCCGCCTCTTTCGCGGAGATGCATTCGTGGTCCGTGCTAATGCCAGCGGATATGTAGCGGTCCAGTCTATCGCCGATCACCTCGGGGCAATGACCGTCCACCGGTTTGCCCATCTGCTGGGCGACCTCGATTTTGGCCATGACCTCTGGATCGTCCGCCAATACCCCGGGAACGTTCATGACCTCGCCTAGGGCCACGAACTCCTTCATCCTCAGCAGCTCTCGCACTTCCCTCCAGCCGAGCTTCGCTCCCGATGTCTCCCAGGATGTCGCTGGAACGCAGGAGGGGGCGGTGTAGCGGATGCGCAGGGGCACGCCCTCTGCATCTTTGACCATGTAGCGGACTCCCTCCGTACCTAGGACGTTGGCGATCTCGTGAGGGTCCGAGACCGTGGCAGTAGTCCCATGAGGCACCGCCGCCTCCGCGAATCTGGAAGGAGTGAGCAAGGAGGATTCGATATGGATGTGCGCATCGATGAAACCGGGTACTAGGTAGCGATCATAGCTGACGTTCGATCGTTCCACAGACCATATCTTGCCGTCGATCATGGTAACCTGGGCCGGGAAGACCATCCCTCCCACGACGTCCACCAGGTTCCCCTTGACGACAGTCTTCTTCATGACTATGACAGCCACGGAAGGCAAAAAGAATTTGTCGGTCGTAATGCGCTATGATGCCATATGACCTATCCGCGGGAGATCCTGAATCGACTGAAGTGGACGGAAGGAGAGGATCTGGCCGAAGCGATCATCATCTACCTCCACCGAGGCGCTCCCGGCGATGTCATGAACGTGCTGGGCAAGGACATAGTGGAGCTGGAGCGTTCCTTCTTCGTCACGAAGGAGGCGAAGATACCGTTTCACCGCATCAGGCGAATCGAGTATCGAGGGCGATCGCTCTTTCAGGTAGAGGAAGGGAAGGGGAGAAGGGAAGAATAGAAGGAAGGCGTTTCAGCGCGGTTCGTTGCAGTTCGGACAGGTGCGCATGAACGCCGGATACTGCACCCCGCACTTCTTGCACTTCACCATCTCAGCGTGCTTCTGCTGTGACGCTGGCTGCTGAGGTTGAGGTGGAGGTACCGGGGCTGGCTGCGGTGCTTGCGGTGCTGGTTGTGACGCAGGTTGCGGAGGCTGCGGTTGACCCTGGGGCGCTGCCTGGTATTGTCCCGCCGGGTAGGGTTGATAGTTCGGCTGGAAAACCTCGTTCATCTTGAGGTATGCCAGGAGAAGGAATATGCCCCCGAGCAATCCGAAGATGATGGTCAGTATGGCCCAGATGAGCATCTTGTCATTGGCCTCGCGGAACCTACCCTGATCGATGGCATCGAAGACGGTCTTCTTCAACATGAACACGGTCACGATGTTCACTGCGGCGCCAACGATGCCGTACCATCCAAGTCCAAGCCCGAACCTAGACCATAGAATCAAATCAATTATACCATAGACCAGCCAAATGATGCCGAAGAGAAGGCAGATCCATTGTGCCCAATAGGCGAGCTTTCTCGCTTCCGCGGCGCTCGCAGGCAACCATGGTGGGCCCGGCTCTTTGGCCATGAACGACAAACCGACAGAATCCAACTGTTCCATATCCCATCTTCCTATCTGCTAGTCAGCGGACCGAACCGCCAACGTGAATTGAACGCCCTTACCAGTATTTAACCATGTTGCAGACTTGGGCATCCTGGCCAAGCAATAAGGGGGAGCGAAAAGGGAATGAAGGTAAGAACGCGAAAAGGAGCGAGATCGAAGCATGACGGGAGGCGTTTCTGACATCGCTCCTCGGAGACTGGACCGATCACAAGTTGCGATAGGTTCAAATAACCCTCCAATTCTACGAAGCGCAGAAAGTGTAACGATGAAAGGTAACGATTTCAAACAGATTTACGATCGATTGCGAAACCCCTCGGACGTAAAGGCCCTGGCTCGCGAACTCAATCTGGACGAGGAATTATTGACGGTGATCTTCACCCAGAAGACGGTGAGAGAGACGACCAAGAAGTTCTACCGCGTGCAGAGGATAGCGCCCCATCTCCTCAAGGACTGGAGGGCGGGGAAGAGCATGCTTTGGCTCTCCAGCAAGCACGAGTTTCCGCCCATCCTCACCGGCATGATGATCTTCCAGGCCAACGGCTGCTCCAAGAAGGTCTTCTGGAAACATGTGCGAGAGCCGGAGAGCATCACCGACCCGCGCCTGAAGAAAGATATCTTGGAGATCACGAAAGAAGATTGCATCTACTCCCCTTGGGCTAATGAGGCGCAGTACAAGCGCGGGACGTGGGGCGAGGAGCAGCTGCAGGGATGGCTGAACTCCAAGAACTTGACCTATCGGACCGAGAAGGACCTGCGCGGCGAGTTCCCCAAGACCCCCGACTGCCTCCTGGACGAGCCGATACGCGTCAACGGTTGGGACATCAACTGGATCGAATCAAAGGCCTCGTTCGGGGACCGGGTGGAGATAAACAAGAACGTGAAGAAGCAGCTCGAGCCGTACACGGAGCTCTTCGGCGACGGACTGGTGGTCTACTGGTTCGGCTTCGTGGACGAGATCGAGAATCCGAGAGGCATCTTCATCACCGACATGTCGCTCCTGCATATGGACTGCAAGGTACTGAGCACGGAATGCAAAAAGCCGTTATTGTAGGACGCCATTAACATCGCGCGATGCACCAAGAGACCATCTCCGCGAGCGAGCTCGAACGCTACTGCTACTGTCCGTTGAGCTGGTGGTTGAGCCTTGAGGTCCAAGTGACCTCAGAAGCGCTGAAGAAAGGAGACCAGGAACACGAGACGTTCTCCCGAGACCTCAATCTCATTGTGAAGAGAGAAACGGAGGCCCGCAATTGGGAGATGGTGGTGCTGGTGTTCTCCGTCATCGCCACTATCCTGGGCCTCGTCGGGCTCTCGCTCATGGGGCTGGCAAGCTCGGGGGAGATAAGCGCTGTCCTAAGCATCATTTCCATCGTTTGGATCGGGGCGGCCCTTTTCTTGCTCTACCGTTCCGCCTCGCACAAGGATGAGCGCCGGAGCGCCAAGTATGAGCGAGGCGTTGCGGTCGCGGCCATCATTGCCATGGTGGTGGCCCTGAACTCCGTCACCCTCTTGCACCAGGACTTCACGCTTGCGATCGTACTGGAGGTGGCCGCTCTCGTGTGGCTGATCGGCGCGTCGCTGGCACTGCAGAATTCGTTCAATTCGAGCCGAGAGGCAAGTAAGAAACGTCAAGCCCAGACAATCGAAGGCGACATCAAGTATGTGGGCGTCAATGGTTCTCGACTGCTGCGATCGGCGAAGTATGGACTGAACGGGCGACCGGACTACATCCTGGAGCTGAACGGAGAATTGGTGCCTGTAGAGATCAAGACCGGTCGCCGACCCAAGGGACCGCTGTTCTCCCACATCATCCAGGTGGCCGCCTACTGCCTCCTGGTCAGCGACGTCATGGCCCGGAACGTTTCCCACGGTCTCTTGCGATACGGAGACGAAGAGCATGAGGTGGAGTTCAACGAGGACCTCCGAGACCTCGTCATATCCAAGCTTGATGAGATACGGGAGAGGAAGCGAAGCGGGAACGTGCATCGCAATCACAACCGCCCGGGCAAATGCCGCTCTTGCTCTCGCCGCGAGATGTGCCCGGAGCGTCTCGACTGATCATTCGACGGTGACGCTCTTGGCCAAATTGCGCGGTTTGTCGATGGGACACCCTTTCTTCCTGGCCGCAGCGTAGGCCAGGAGCTGCAAGGTCACCGTCATGGGGAACGGAGAGAACAAGGGAGGAACGTCGGGGAAAAAGATGACCTGATCGACCAGGCTCTGCACGTCCTCATCCCCTTCTTGGGCGAGGGCGATGACCGGCGCATCCCGCGCCTTGACCTCCGCTATATTGGAGAGCATCTTCTCGTAGGTATGGTCCTTGACACAGGCGGCGACCACTGGCGTAGAGGAATCTATGAGGGACAAAGGACCGTGTTTCAGCTCACCGGCGGCAAAACCTTCTGCGTGGACGTAGGATATCTCCTTCAGCTTCAGCGCGCCCTCAAGCATGACCGGGTAGCTGATGTTCCGACCCAGGTAGAACGCGTGCCTGGCCTCTGCCAGCATATTGGACGCTTCCCCCACCCGGTCCGCCTGGTCAAGGACCTGGCGGATGTGATTCGGTACGGCCATGAGCTGCGATCGCATTTCCCTCAGGGCATCTGGCCCGATGGTCTTTCTTGCCGATCCGAGGCGCATGGCTAGCAGGTAGATTGCCACCATTTGCGCCATGAAGGTCTTGGTGGCCGCTACACTAATCTCCGGCCCGGCGTGCGTATAGAAAACGTCGCCGACCTCCCTAGCTATGCTGCTCCCTACGACATTGGTGATGGCCAGCGTTGAGAGGCCCCGCCTCCTGGCCTGCCTTGCGGCTGCGAGCGTGTCGGCCGTCTCTCCGCTCTGGGTGATCAGGACCACGAGCGGGTCCTCTCTAACGTCCGAGGCGTAGCGGAACTCCGAGGCCAGCTCCACGCTGGCCGGTACCTTGGCCACCTTCTCCAGGACGTACTTGCCGATCATGGCTGCGTGGTAGGAAGTGCCGCAGGCCACCAGCCGCACTGAGGATAGGTCCTTTCCATACCAGTCTTCACCCGCTGCGTTGCTGTCGAGATTGCCCGTGAGCGTGTTCTGTACCGCCTCAGGCTCTTCGAATATCTCCTTGAGCATGAAATGCTCGAAGCCGCCTTTCTGCGCATCCTCGGCGCTCCAGGTGATGATGTCCGGTCGCCTTTCCACAACATTTCCATCCGGGTCGCGAATGACGACACCCCTGGGCGAAACCTCGGCCACGTCCCCGTCCAGGAGGTAGATGACCTTGTTGGTGTAGTCCAGTAGTGCTGTGACGTCCGATGCCACGAAGTTCTCGTTCACGCCCAGACCGATCACCAGGGGATTGCCATTCCTGGCGGCGAACAACGTGTCCGTGCCATCGACCAGCATGACCACGGCGTACGAACCTTTCACTTCCCTCAGCGCCGACATGAAGGCGGTGATGAGAGACCCGACATCGTACTCCTCCACCAGGTGGACCAGCACCTCCGTGTCGGTTTCCGAGGTGAACTCATGCCCTCGTTCCATCAGCCTGCGTTTCAAGGCGAGGTGATTCTCGATGATGCCATTGTGGACCAGGGCCAACTTGCCGGTGCAGTCATGGAACGGATGGGCGTTCTCCTTCGAGGGTTTGCCGCAAGTGGCCCATCTGGTGTGGGCTATTCCGACCCCCCCGCGCATGGCGGGCAGAGACCTCTCCATAATGGCGATTTCTCCCTTGTCCTTGTGAATGCGCACGCCCCCGTCGATGACTGCGATCCCGGCCGAGTCGTAACCTCGGTACTCCAATCGCTTGAGCGAGCTGATGAGGACCTCGGTGGCATTACGGGAGCCAGTATATCCCACGATGCCGCACATCAGATCACGATGCTCCTGTTCTCCAGATTGCCTCTCACCCGGCCATGGTTGCCGATCCTGCATTCCGAGCCGACGATCGTACCGGCCTCCACGGTAACGCCCGACCCGAAGGATGTGTTCTGCCCTACCAGCATGCCGATTCGTTTCAATGCGAAGATCTCCCGCTCGACGCTGAGGTTCGCCTCGGACGCGGCGGACATCAGACCAGGGCCTGCCTGCACACCGTCATCGATGACACAGTGGGAGAGATGGGCCTGCGATCCTAGGTTGACATGGTTCATAATGACCGATTCCGTTATGTGCGAGTATGGGCCGACGACCACCGCGTCGCCTATGCTGGTGGCCGCCTGTATCGTCACATTTGGGCCGATGTCGCAGCCCTTACCGATGACCACTGGACCTTCGATGTAGCACCCTGAGCGGATGCGACTGCCAGGACCGACCGAGACCGGGCCTTTGAGCACGACATTGTCCTCCACCGTTCCTTGGACGGAGAGCCCCTCCCATTCCATGGCCGCGCTGTTGACCTTGATTATATCCCAGGGATAGACCACGTCCATCCATTTTCCTGTGGTGTGCACCGCCCGCAGGTGCATGCGTTTGAGATTCGCTCCTAGGGCGTGCGTGATGGCCATAATGCCTTTGGAGGCTGCTTCCTCAAGTATCACGAACGTCTCCGGGGTCAGACGGTACATGCCAGTAGAGACCACCTTCTCAGAGGTCGTAGTGGGCTTTTCCACGATGCTCACCACTCGACCGGCCTCCTGGCCGACCACTCCATACTTCGAAGGCATCTCACTGGCGGCGACCGCCATTGCCGGTCCCTCCTTCGCCTGGAGAAGCTCTGAGACTATGCGGGCGTCAATGATGTTGTCCCCGGCCAGCACCAGGAACTCCTCTTGCACCTTGTCCTTGGCGGCTAGAAGCGCGTGTGCCGTGCCCAGCTGCTTCTCCTGAACCACATACTCGATTTTGGCCCTGAACACCTGGCCGTCGCCGAAGTAGGACATGATTCTCTCGCGTTTGTAACCGACGACGAACACGATCTCACGAATACCATTGTCCACCAGTGCCTGAACAACATAACTCAGGATGGGCCGATTCGCTACTGGTATCATGACCTTTGGACGGGAGTTGGTGAACGGACGCAACCTAGTCCCTTCACCCGCAGCCAGGACCACCGCTTTCAAAACCCTCACCCTTCAGTTCGCCAATCCCGTTTGGCGGTATTAAATGTTGGCCGGAGACAAGGGCAGGCCAAAGCTATCAGCGATGATAACCAACCAAAAGATATTAAAGGCACGGCTCTACGTAATTATCTGGCAGTGGAAAGGAGGTAGGGGTATTGTCCCAATCCAGCGCCGCAGGAATCCCTCAAGAGGTCCATTCGTTCTTCACCAACCCGGGAGGGCATTCTCTGATCTTGAGGGGGATGGCAGGCGCTGGCAAGACCACCTTCGCCCTTCAGATCATTGAGGACCTGGTGGCGGTGGAGAGCAGCTTCTATTTCTCCACCCGGGTCTCTGACGAATCGCTTCTACTTCAATTCCCTTGGCTCAGGGATAAGCTGGCCTCCGAGGTCACTTCCCGGATCGATGGACAGAAGGCAGAGGATGCCCGCCAGGGACTGAGCGCTCTCAAGGGCATCAACACCGCACTCAGGCCCTCGGGCAAGGGCCTGGTCTCAGTGTCGATCGGTAAGGACCTGGGCGAGATAGAGGATATGTACACTGCGGTGGAGAAACGCGCACCCGAGAGGACGCTGGTGGTCGTCGATAGCATCGATGCGCTGGCGGAAAGATACGGACTCGCTTGCATCAAGCTCATCAACACTCTGCAGAAGGACGTGGTGGAAGGGTTCGGCGCCAATATGGTCTATGTCCTGGAGAGCCCAGAACAGATGCTCGATTACCTCGGCGATGGAGTGATCCGCCTGACCTCGGACGAGCACCAAGGAAGGAGGACCAGGGTGATCGAGATCCTCAAACTGAGAGGCTGCGAGATCCGTCAGCCCAAGTACCTCTATACCTTGAAAGGAGGAAGGATACAGAGCTTCGAGTATCGTTGGGAACGAGCCGCTGGATCGAACGGACAATGGAGGCATATACCGGATTCAGAAGAGATGCTGTCCACTGGCATCAAGGACCTGGACCAGCTTCTTGGCGGAGGATTGGGTAGGGGTTCGATCGTGCTCATCGAGATGGGCAGGGGCGTGCCTACACCGGTCGCCAACATCTTCGAGGACGCCCTGGTGGCGAACTTCGTGAGCTTAAGCCGAGGCGTGATTTGGATGCCCCTGCGCAAGGCGAGTGCGGAGGGTGTGCGCTCCCGTCTGGCGGATGCGCTGCCGAAGGATCGGTTCGATAGGCAGGTGCGGGTACCGGAGCTGGCGTCGGCCATGGACATCACCGGCGGTCAGTTCGTTCTGCCAGTAGAGGGGTCCAGCGCGGCGGCGGACCTGAAGTGGCAGAACATATCCTATCACCTACAAGGGGCGGAACAGCCCTATCTCACGCTCATCGGCTTCGATAGCGCGGAATCGGTCTATGGGGCGCAGGTCATGGACCAACTGACCGACCTTCTGGCGGCGGTGAAGCGCAATCGTTCCCTATTCATCGGCATCACCTCGCAATCCAACGCATCCATCGAACGGTTGAAAGACCTGGCCACCACGCACTTGAAGCTGGACCGGGTGGGAGGGACGGTGCTGCTCTACGGCGAAGAGCCGTACACGGAATGCTATGCCATCACCTTCCGGGAAAACGACCAGGGAGGGCAGATCGCCCTGACCCCCATCGTCTGAGGTGAAATGATGCTCCATGCCACCTTGCCCGATCAATGCTCGATGCTCATGATAGGCAGCCCAGGCATCGGACTGTTGGAGTTCAACGTCTATCTGGCGAAGGACTATCTTGAGCGTGGAGAGGCAGTGGTCTTCGTGGCCGTGGACTGCGGCGCGCGCGATGTTCTCGACCTCATGGAATCCTTCGGCCTCGCGACCTCAGAGGTGCTGGGCAAGCGTCTTTTCCTGCTCGACTATCATTCCACTCTGCTCGGCTACACCGACGAACGACCTGGCAAGGGGAGCGGCATCATACCCATCTCCGACCTAGAAGGCATAATGTTCAACATCGCCGCCATCGCCAACGATACCGGCAAGAGGATCCGCATCTTCCTCTACACCCTCTCCACCTTGTTCCTCTACAACCAGCCGAACGTGGTGCTCAAGTTCTTCCAGATATCCAGTTCACGCGTCCGCTCCGAGTTCGGTTCGATCATCGTCTCCCTGCATGACGGCGTCCACGACGAGAGGACGGTGAACCACCTGATGGCCATCGCGGACGGCGTGGTGGAGCTGAAATTCGATGATGAGCTCAACAAGATGATGCGCATCCGGCACATGCGCGGTTATCCAAGCACGCCGCAATGGATACCGTTCGATATCGTCAACGCAGGGAAGTCCAGCAAGACCAAGCTGCTGGAATGGAGATAGGGCTCAACCATCCTCTTCTTCCGAATAGGAACCATACATCGAACTCTTCAGGTTCTCTCTTGATAGGTCCGTGGATTTGACGTAGAGTTCGCAGGAGGATTTCGGACCGACCACCCGCTCCTTCTTGATGCAGTAGATCAAGCCGTCTCCCATCCCGGTCTCTGGTCTAGAATCCCGGTAGAGACAGGAGAAACAGAGCGCCTTTTCCTTCGTGTTCACGCGCAGTCATCGAAGAACCCGTATTTGTGTCTTCTTCATTTCCTGTCCGACACATGCGAGGCCAGAAATTCCACCAGGTCCTGCACCGGGAGGCCGCCCACCCGGCCCAGATTGGTCACGCAGAACGGACAGGGAGCCACGATGATGTCCGCCTTGGCGTCTAGGGCGGAGCGCACCTTGGCCTGGGCCAGGGAAAGCGCGATGTCCGGATGCCCGGCCACCACTCCTCCCCCGCCGCCGCAACATCGTGATGGCTCGTCGATCTCCACCAGCTTCAGCCCGGGAACGCGCTGCAGCAGCTGATACGAGTAGTCGATGGCATGCGGCCCGATCGTCCGGGCCAGATGGCATGGCTGCTGCAATGCAACGCGCAGCCTGGTCTTCGATGAGCGGAACTGCAGCTTGACCGGGCTGACGGATTCCTTGAGGAACTCCAGTGTATGCAACGCGTCGATCTTGTAGCTACGCACGAACTGGGTCAGACACCCAGGGCAGGAGGTGACTAGGGTCTCGTATCCGTCGAATGCCTTCAAGTTCTCCTCCTTGACCTTCTGCAGCCTCCTCTGATCGCCGATCTTCTCCAACGGTGCGCCGCAGCAGGACCACCCCTCGGCGAAGCGGAACTCGTGTCCTGAAAAACTGAGCATGGCGGTGGTGGATGATCTGATCGCAGGAAGGCACTCCTCTGCGATGCAGCCAGGGAAATAGAGGAGCTTTGCGGCGGATGCCTTGACGATCGGTCCCCTCTCTTTGGCAGGAGTCACCGCCCTCCGATACGCGTCGATGTTCTCCAGTATCCGCCTGTGCCCTGAAGGCAATCCTTCCAGGGAGTACAGCTCCCTCCTGGCATCCAAAATGAGGTCGACCAGGGGAATACGCGATGGGCATACGTCCTCGCATCTCCAGCAGGTGGTGCATTTCTCCAAGTCGGACCGGAGGGAAGAGAGTTCCTTGCCGAAGCGCGGGGCATCCACCGCCAGGGTCCGGGGGCCGGGGAAATCCTCGAAGCCGCGAAGCGTGGTCACCGGGCAAGCTCTGGCGCATCTCCCGCATTCTATGCAGCCAGGGCTCGTGGTGAGCACCTAGGCCACCTCCTTTGCCGTGCGTGCCGCCACCCATGCAGTGATCAGGCTACCTCCCAGACCGACGCCCGTAGGATAGGAGAAACCCGCCAGTACAGACCCGGCCCCGAAGGCGTTCTGCATATGGACGCCTTCTTTGGAGATCAGTCGGGTGTCGTTGCCGGCCAGGAGCCCCGTCTCCACGGTCTCCAATGCCTTCAGCTCGATGCCCCTGACACCGACGCGGCTTTTCTTCACCTTACCTACTTTGAAGGCGGAAAGCGGATCGCGGACCTCGAGGCCTTCCAAGGACAATCCTCCGCCGATCACGTCCCCGGAGGCGACGATTAGAGCGTTGAAGCGCATTCTCTGTTCACGTGTGCGGCTCACCACCGTTGCCTCCACGACCCGGTTGCCTTCGAACCTCAATCCAGTGAGCTCTCGGTCTTGGAGCAGGATGCAGCCTTCCGAGGCAGCGTGCTTCTCCAGACCCTCTTGGAGTCGTTGCCCCGGTAGGGACAGGGGGGTGACGAGCTCGAAGACGTTGCGGCCTGTGGCCTTTCGCAGCCAGCGCATGCCTTTCTCGAAATGCGCCAAACGGAAAAGCGGGGGAACGGCCACATTCTCCTCCGACAGATCAGAGATGACCTTGGCCACCTCCTCCTTCGCTGCCTCCGAACGCAGGATCTCCGCCGCCTCGGTGACCGTCAGCTCGGTCCGGCCTTTGAACGTCTTCAGTTTGGCCCAATGTGAGGACGGCGACTTCAGCCGCCGATCCGAAGACACGATGTGCGCTGCCAGGTCGGGGTCCAGATCTGGATGCCCTCGGAAGCCAAGGAAGACCAGACCGCTGCGCTCCAATTCGTCCAGCTCACCTGCGGCCGTGTGCAGGGGAGCCAGGGAGCAGTTGTAGCTCGTTCCCAGGTTGGTGAGCAGACGGTGGTAGGTGAAAACGTCGGCGGACATCTCCAGGCCCTCGTCTACGAGCGCCCTCACCAAGAAGGCGCTCATGTCGAGGATGATCTCTTCCAAGGTGGAACTTGCTCCGTCGAAAAGGTCTGAGAATGGATGAACGGAATGGGCGAGGGTCTCCAGGTCCACCTTCGCACCCCTTTCTCGGAACACGTCCGAGCGAACGAAGGAGATGCAGCCGGTGGACAGCGCGGTGGCGGTGGCGGAGCGGCTGACCACGGCCACGCTCTTGCCCTCGTCGGCAAGCACAGAGGCGGCCATGAGCCCAGCTGCCCCTCCGCCCAGAACCAGGACGTCGATCTCGAGCGGGTCCAGTTCCCTCATCCCTCACCTCCTTGCTTTCTAAGGCCATAGGTCCCTGCAAGCAGGTACATCTTCAGCACCTCCTGGCGGAGCTGGGGGCCTTCCAGTACCGTCTCGATGCCCTTTGCCCTCTCCTCCAAGAATGTGCCAATCACCTCTCTGGCGTCACATTTCTTCCTCTCATGCAGGACCGAGGCGAGCTTCATGACGCAGAGCCCGCCTTGACAGTATCCCATTCCCGCCCTCGTCCTACGCATCAAATCGTCAAGGCCCCTCACGTCCTCGTCCTTCGCAAAGAAATCCAGCTCACCACGAAGCACGTATTCGCAGCTGCAAGCCACCTCCAGGCCGCGCTCGCTGCGGAGGCAATGTTTGGCCACCTCGGTCGCCAAGGGCCCGTACCTACTGGACATACGCAAGCGGCTCCAGCTCGAAAGCCTGGGGAATTGTCTAAGGTCGGGGGACGGCCCCAGCGGCTCTCTCGCGGTGATGCCCCTGGACCGCACTCCAAGCTTCTGGCATACCAGGTCGGCGCATCTCTCCGCCATCAGGCGATAGGTGGTGAGCTTACCCCCTGTTAGGCTCACCATGTTGTCGATCCCCTGATCGCGGTGGTCGATGACCTGGTGGGAGCGGCTTGCCCCCCTTCCCAGCCCTGAATCGGACCGCAGGTGACGCAATCCGGCGAAGGCACGCACCATTCTGGCCTCCTTCACCGCTGGCACGAGCAGGGCGGCCTCATGCAACAACCGTTTCGATTCCTCTTTGGTCGCCGTCGCCTTTCCCGGTCTCATATGCTGCGCGGAGGTGGTGCCCGCGATGGTGGCAGAGTGACTGGGCACGAGGACGTCCCCGTCCGCGGCCGGCCTCAAGTGATTCACCAGCCCGTTCACCAAGCGACCGTCGAACACCAGCATCGAGCCCTTGTCCACCAGCAAAGGCAGCGACAGACCAGCCATGGATGATATGTGTCCCGCGGAGGCTCCAGAAGCGTTCACCACCAATTCCGGCTTGATGCGGATGGTCTCACCCTTTGTCGCATCTCTCGCCAGCACCTCCTCCACTCCCCCTCGGCCCAGCTTGAACGACCTCACCTCGGCGTAGTTCCTGATCTCAGCACCCGCTTGTCGAGCGGAGCGCACGTTCGCCAGCACAAGCGCGAAAGGGTCGATGGAGGCATCTCGGACCGCGATCCCTTCATCTATCTCGGGGGCGAGTCTCGGCTCCCGAGCTCTAAGTTCACTACCAGAAAGGGGCTGATTGGCAATCCCCAGGTCTTTCAGAGCCTTGAGGAAGGATTCCTTGTGACCTTCAGGCGTCAGGGCGGTACGCACGAAGACGCCTCCGCAATCCTGAATGCAGAACCCTGCCACCTTCCTCAGGATCTCGTTCTCGGAAGCACAATCCCTGGCAGATTGTGCGTCGCTTAGAGCGTAGCGGGCTCCGGAGTGAAGCATGCCGTGATTGGCCCCCGAGGAGCCAGAACAGAAATCGCTCCGCTCCAGGAGCATGGTGCGCACGCCGCGCAATGCCAAATCTCTGGCCACGCCCACTCCCGTGGCGCCTCCGCCGATGACTAGGACCTCTATCCTGGGCAATTCCGATTCTCCGTCTCTTTGTGAGTAGCCTGACAATCCCAGATGCTTATGATGCTATCGAAGAACACCGCCGTGGAGGCCGCAAAACGTCCAAGAAAAGGGAACGAGTAGCGGGGGGTCGATTTGAACGACCGATCTCCGGGTTATGAGCCCGACGGGATATCCTGGCTACCCCACCCCGCTGTGTGGAGGACTCCTAACAGACACCTCTTTAATAAGCTTTGCTCTTTTGCGGAGTGGCCTAGAGGAACTTGCGAAAACGCATCAGGTCCTCGATCGAGCCTTTCAGGCGCACCTTCTTCAGCGCCCAGGCCTTCATCATCTTCATCTCCCCGCTGACGATCTTGGTGATCGTCTCTGGGTCAGAAAACAACGTAATATCGGGGGTCTCGGTCATGACCCCGTCGCATACACAGGGTACGCAGCATTCCTTGAGGACAAAGTAGTACTTCTCTTGCCCAAGGTCAAGCTGCACCTTCTTGGTCAAGCCGGCGAGCTCTTTCCTTAGCTTGGGATCCTTGGATACACGTTCGTTGAAGCGCACCACCACGCTCTCGATGACCGGTCTGACGCTCATGTCTCGCACCTTCACTTCAATCCCAATCAGTCAACCGCGAGTTCCTGGCCAAGCTCTCGGCCCTCTTTGTCGTGGCCCAGGACCTGCGGGTCTGTGGCGGAGGAATCCCGTTCTTGTTTATCCACTTTTCCAGGAATGCTCTCGTGGTCGGGTCATGGGCATAGCCCGTGCCGATCGGTTCCCCTACCAATGCCTCCAGCTCTCTCACCTGCGCATCTCGGACCGTCTTGGCGATGATGGAAGCGGCCGAGACGACCGGATACCGAACATCGGCCTTGTGCTCGCAGACGAGCCTGGGCCGGCAAACGAGGCGACCGCTGACCATGGAAGAGAAGCGCCGCTCGTTGGGGTCGCACGCGTCGATGTAGGCGCATTCAGGGCCAAGCTTGTCGATCAGTCTGGCGAACACCTCCGCCTCGAGCTCGTTCAAGAGATGGTCGTTCGTCTTCTCGTCGATGACCTCGACCGGGACCACCTCGATTTCTACCCTTGCCAGTTCCTTGATCCGCGGGGCGAGCTCCTCCCGCCTTCTAGCAGTGAGCTTCTTCGAATCCCTGACCCCCAGCTCCCGAAGTGGGGCGTCGTTCTCGAGCATGACGGCGGCCACCACCAGAGGTCCCAGTACCGGGCCCCGACCTGCTTCGTCCACCCCACACATCATCGGACAGGGAATGGACGCAGAGCGATATGTCATCATCGCCCGGTCACGATCTCGGACCTGGCGGGCACAAGCGAATGATACCACTCGGCGCACAAGGTTGATATGTGTCAAGCAACCTAGTCCAGTGCAAGATGTCCGAAGTCTATTTCACCGACCTGAGAGCTGACAGGAAGTCCAAGAGCGTTCCCAGCAAGATCGCTCGTCTTTTTCGCGCTTCCGGTATGGACCAGGTTTTCGAAAAAGGAGACCTCGTAGCTATCAAGTCCCATTTTGGGGAGGCTGGAAGTTCGTCATTCCTCCGGCCACAGTTCGTGGCCAAGGTGGTGGACCTGGTGGCGGCCAAGGGCGGAAAACCGTTCCTCACCGACTGCAACACCCTCTACTTGGGAGGGAGGACGAACGCGGTCGATCACCTCATGACCGCTGCCAGGCATGGCTTCTTTCCTCCGGTGGTGAACGCTCCACTGGTCATCGCCGATGGCCTTACCGGCCAGGACCAGTTTGAGATACCGGTCGGATTGAAGCACTGCAAGACCGTGAAAGTTGGCATGGCCGCGCATCGGGCGGATGCCATATTGTGCGTGTCGCACGTCAAGGGGCACATGCTCAGTGGGTTCGGGGGAGCGATCAAGAACCTGGGCATGGGATTCGGCTCCAGAGCAGGCAAGCTAGAGATGCACAACGACATTCGACCGGCGATCAAGACGCCCTTATGCAAGGGATGCGGGGAATGCGCCAAGCATTGTCCGGCCGGGGCCATCACCCTGCGTTCGAGGAAGGCGAAGATCGACCAGAAGAAGTGCTTCGGCTGTGGTGAATGCTACGCCGCCTGCTTCAACAAGGCCATCTCGCCGGGGGAGTGGACCTCGAACGATGCCCTGCAAGAAAGGATGGTGGAGTACTGCTACGGCATCACCAAGGACAAGGGCGAAAAGCTGGGTTACATCAGCTTCCTCGTCGATTTCACACCCCATTGCGACTGCTTCTCCTGGAGCGACCTGCCGATTGTGCCGGACATCGGCATCCTGGCCTCGAGGGACATCGTGGCCATAGATCAGGCGGCCATCGACATGGTCAACGCTCAGGTGGGGCTGGAGGGCTCAGCCTTGAAGAAGGGACTAGAGGCCGGCTCGGACAAACTGAGGGCCTTGTACGACGTCGACTGGACGGTGCAGCTCAAGTATGCGGAGGAGCTCGGACTGGGCAGGAGAAGGTACGAACTAATCAAGGTCTGATGCCCGTCTAACTTACCAACAGCACGGTAATCTACCAAGAACATGGTCAATTGGCTAGTGTTTATAATAGCCCTCCCAATCCACCCTGTCGGTGATTTCATCTCTTTAGCGGACGTGCAGGGAAGGCGCCTGCTGAATGGCTTCAAGCTCACGAGGGTCGGCGTCACTGGCGTGAAGAAACAGGTCACGGTCCAAAGAAAAGGCACCCAAGGATGCCTGAACTGTGTCATCGATGTATTCGTCGACCTGCCCCCGACGCAACGCGGATCGCACCTCTCCCGCAACTTGGAGGTCATCTCCGAAGCGGTGGAGTCGAGCGTAGGACAGCCGGTCTCTGGGCTGGAAAGCCTGTGCCAGGACATTTGTCGCGATCTTCTGGAGAAGCACGACTACGCGTCCTACGCCGAGGTCAATGTGCTCGCCGACTACTTCCTGGACCGGGCGGGACCGAGCGGACGCATCTCGCGCGAGGCGTTCAAGCTCACGGCCCAGGCCTACGGAAAAAGAGGGGATGGAATGCGCAAGATGATCGGCGCCCAGGCCATCGGGATGACCGCCTGCCCCTGCGCCATGGAGACCGTCCGCGATCTGGTCAAGGGAAATGTGGTCATCGAAGGCTCGCTCCCGGTCATCTCGCACAACCAGCGCAACATTTCCACCCTCCTGGTGGAGGTACCAGAACAGTACGAAGTGGAGGCGAACGACCTCATCGAGATCCTGGAGCTTTCCTTCTCCTCGCCCACTTTCGAACTCCTCAAGCGTTCGGACGAGGCGCAGGTGGTCATCAACGCCCACAGCAACCCCAAGTTCGTGGAGGATGTGGTGCGTGATATCCTTTCTCGTGTGCTGGACAAATACCCACAGCTGCCGGACGAGGTGCTGGTGACCGCTCGCAGCGAGAGCGAGGAATCGATCCACAAGCACAACGCTTTCGCGGAGCGGGTGACCACCCTGGGGGAGCTGAGGGACAAGAGCTCCTCCGAAGGCGTGTCCTTGGGTGAGAGGAGTGGGTGCTCCTGATCCGGGCCGTGGTCTGCGACATCGATGGCCGCTGCTCTCACATGGGCATTCCCCTGGAACGGGGCATCGTCTTCGAAGGCACCATAAGATGCCCCGCTCACGGAGCGGTCTTCGACCTGGCCAGTGGTAAAGTGCTCCGCAATCTCCAGGCCCGTGACATACGCTCCTATCCTATCATCCAGGAAGGGGATGAGCTCTTCATTGATCTCTGATGGAGGGCGGACCAGGAGATCGTTGATTATCGGTTGGCTCAAGGGTCGCGGTCCCCAAGGGCGGTTCTGGGAGATCGACCTAGCCCGGGGATTGGCGGTGCTCATGATGATCGCCTTCCATCTCCTATACGACCTGGATTTCTTCGGAGTGCTTGACCTACCGCTCTACAGCGGCCTACTCGGTGCTTTCGCCTACTCCATCGGCACCATTTTCCTTCTTCTGGTAGGGATCTCCTTGCACCTGAGCTCCACCGTCGCCAGAAGAACGATGGACGAGCGAGCGCTATTGCGCAAGCTTGCTCTCCGGGGCACGGGCATCTTCCTCATGGGAATGGGCGTCACCTTGGCCACCTACCTGATCCTGGGAAATGGCTACGTGATCTTCGGAGTGCTGCACTGCATCGGCCTCAGCGTCATCCTCTCCTATCCATTCTTGAGAAGGTCCTGGCTCGCGGCAGCCGCCGGGGCGCTGATGGTCGGCGCAGGAGCTGTCCTGGCAGGACAGGTATTCCATTCCCCTTGGTTCATCTGGCTCGGCTTGGAGCCCATTGATTTCGTCTCCGTGGATTATTTCCCCTTGCTCCCCTGGTTGGGCGTGGTTCTCCTGGGCATCGCGATTGGCCGCTGGGCGTATCCTGATGGCACGCGACGCTTTCAACTGCGAGAGGATGTTCGTTCACCACCGCTGCGGGCAATGACCTGGCTGGGTCGGCACGCCTTGATCATCTACTTCCTACACCAGATCCTGCTGGTATGCGCGATCTCTCTGCTGCTATCACTCTAGAAGCAAGAGAGACGTGCAGGGCAGAAACCTTGATACCCTCGCCCGGCGTAGGATTTCAGGCATGGAGACGGTTGGGCTTTGTATGATTTGTGGCAAGCCTGCCCAGAACACCTGTTCCTTGTGCGGGAGGCTGGTCTGCCAGGATCACTACTATCCACAGGCCAAGGTGTGCTCGTATTGCATCCCGGCACAGGAACGTCGGAACGGCGAGCATAGAAAGGGCTCTCCCGAGCTCCTTCATTGACGGAAGTTGACCTCTGGCCGAAGCCGTCAGAGCAGCGCTTTCGCCTTCTCTTCATCAAGGCCGATGGACTTGAGCAGGTACTTGAGGGACTTCTTGGCGATCATGGCCCGGGTGGAATCGTCCAGGAACTGTTCCATGACCTCCGGTGCCCGGCGATGATACTCGACCCCGAACTCGCTGTAGTAGTGATGAGCGTTGTCCGGGTCGACCTCCGCTGCCTTGTTGTAGGCGGCCTCGGCCTCGTTGAACTGCCCGGCGTCGATGCAGAAGGCGCCCAGCGATGAGTAGTAGAAAGGATTCCCTGGGTCCAGCGATATGGCCTTCTTGTAGAGGACGATGACCTCCTCCACGCTGACCTTGGAAAGAAGAGCCCCAGCTTCCGCTTTGCCGTAGTAGGCCTCGGGGTTGTTCGGGTTGGTCTTGATCGCCTTCTCGAACTTGGAGAAAGATTGCTGATACTCCCCGTTGTTCATAAGCTGGTGAGCTTGCTCGATGAGCTTCATAGACTCTTCCATCTTGGCACCAGACCAATGAACGGATTTTTTCCTCATAAACGTATTCATCCGAACCGACCTGTTTGATGCTGACCTGTTCGGGGATCGAATCGCACTAGTTCAAATCTATCTTCTGTTGTCAACTGACGAAGGACGATCGAGAGAAGGGGGTTGGCCATCTGTGCCACGCTCTGACAAGGGTTTAATAGGGAGTCGCAATAATCATCTCAACCTCCTCGGCCATGACCGCATGGCAAGGGAAGAGGATTGAGTCGTATGGACGTCGACACGGTGAGGAACGTCGCCAGGATCGCCCGGCTGAGGCTGTCTCCTGAGGAAGAGAGGCAGTTCGCCCAGGACCTGGAGGAGGTGCTGGCATACATGGCAGTGCTGGATGAGGCACCGAGCGGGGGCGAGCACGACTTCAATCCCGTGCCCGTGCACGATGTGCTGCGCGAGGACGTCGTAGCAAGGGACGTGGACGCCGATGGCCTCCGTGACTCCATGGACATCTATCAGGACCTGGTGAGGGGGCCGCGCCTTTCATGAGCTGCCTGCCTACATTGGACGAACTGCGAGACCTCAACGAACGATACCTAGCGTTCTCAGAGATATCTCCCAGCTTGGAGGAGGCTCAGGGCTATCCGCCGCCCTTTCATTTCTCAGCCAAGGACAATCTGTGCGCGAAAGGCTTCCAGGCCCGGGCGGGTTCGCGCATCCTAGAAGGATACCGCCCTCCCTTCGACGCCACGCCAGTTGCGAAGCTGAGAGCCGCGGGAGGCGTGCTCCTGGGAAAGACGAACATGGACGAGTTCGGGTTCGGCACGTTCTGCACCAACTCCGGCTACGGCATTCCTCGGAACCCTTTCGACCTCGAGCGGGCGTGCGGCGGCTCCAGCGGCGGAGCGGCAGCGGCCGCTTGTATGCTTGACGGGCACATCGCTCTCGGCGTCTCCACCGGCGGTTCCATTTCCTGTCCCGCATCCTTCTGCGGGGTCTTCGGCCTTACTCCCACCTATGGACGGGTCTCGCGTTACGGCCTGATCGACTACGGCAACTCACTGGACAAAGTTGGATTGCTGGTGCGTCGGTCGGAGGACCTCAGGCGCTTCCTTCCCATGATCTCAGGTGCCGATCCCAAGGACCCCACGTCCTGTGCGCAACCTCCTCTTCGACTGGAGCGAAAGAGCATCCGCACGGTGGCGGTGCCGAAGCAGGCCCTGCAGAACCTCAGCCCGGAAGTGGAAGAGGGATTCAAGTACGCCCTTGGGCACCTGGAAGAACAGGGCATCGATATCATGCAGGTGGACATGCCGTCGCTGCGGTTCGCCCTCTCCGCCTATTATGTGCTCGCGACCTCGGAGGCCTCCACCAACCTCGCCCGCTATTGTGGCATGCGTTTCGGCGTGCGGGGCGGTTCCATCTCGCAGCATTACAACGACTTCTTCACCGAGGTCCGCTCAGAGCATTTCGGCCGAGAGGCCAAGCGGAGGATCCTGCTGGGCACCTATGCACGAATGGTCGGATATCGTGATCGCTACTACATGAAAGCGCTTTCCGTAAGGCAGCTGGTCATCTCTGAGTACCAGAACGTCTTCGGACGTTCGGATCTGGTGCTCACCCCCACCATGCCTTTCGTGGCACCTCGTTTCAACGAGATAGAGAAGATGCGACCCCTCGAAGCGTATCAGGCGGACTTCCTCACCGTGCCGCCGAACCTGGCGGGGTTGCCTCATCTTTCGCTGCCCTGTGGGTATGCTGACGCTTTGCCGATGGGCATGCAGTTCGTCGCCCCTCATTGGGAAGAAGGCAGACTCCTCGATATGGCGGAGTCCTGGTCGAAGGGCTTCCAGTTCAGGTTCCCGGAGGTGTGTCGGTGAAGATAGGGCTGGAGATCCATGTGCAACTGCCCACCCGGTCCAAGCTCTTCTGCTCCTGCGCCACCTCCGCCGAGGAACCCAACTCATCCATCTGTCCCACCTGCCTAGGCTTCCCAGGCTCGAGGCCGGCGTTGAACCGGAGGGCGCTCGAGATGGGGGTGCAGATCGCCCAGTACCTCAACTGCCAGATCACTCCGACCATCTGGTTCTCCCGTAAGACCTACTTCTATCCCGACCTGCCCAAGAACTTCCAGATCACTCAGTACGATTCTCCACTGGGCACTGACGGGCACTTCCATTCCAGGGGCAAGCGGATCGGCATCTGGCGTGTGCATCTGGAGGAGGACCCGGGCCGCATCAAGCGGGTGGGCAAGTCCGGAGAGGAGGTCTCGCTCATCGACTACAACCGGAGCGGCATCCCGTTGGTGGAGATCGTGACCGCCCCGGACATGTCCTCACCAGACGAAGCAAGAACGTTCATCACCGAGATTCTGGTGGAGCTGAGGCACATCATCGGAACGACGGCCAGCGACGAGCAGACGGTGCGGGTGGACGCGAACATCTCTGTAGGCGAGGAGAGGGTGGAGGTCAAGAACATCCAAGGGATGCGCCATCTGGAACGAGCCTTGAAGTTCGAAGCCAGTCGCCAGGCGAAGATGCTCGAGGCGGGCGTGAAGGTAGTGCGCGAGACCCGTCGCTACGACGAGGAGCGCAAGGTGACCCTCTCCGCCCGGGAGAAGGAGACGGAGGAGGACTACGGCTACATCGGCGAGCCGGACCTGGGCACCTTCGACCTGCTGAAGGTGGCCTCCGTCCTCACCACCTCCGAGACCCCTTTGAGAATGGCGCAGCGCCTCGCCGGCCACTACGTGGTGGATTTCGACAAGGCCAAGCAGATCGTCATCACCTCCATGGCCATGGCGGAGCTGTTCGAGCGCCTGGCGGAGAAGGTGGACCCGGAACTGGCGATGACCTGGACCCTCGGACCCATCTCATCCCATTGGAGCTCCATCGAGCCACGCTTGACCGAGAAGGTGATCGGGGATGTGGTGCGGGTGGTGTCTCAGGTCGCCGACCGGGAGATTACCGATTCCGAGGGCCGGAGGAGGATATCCGCCATCGCAGCGGGCGAGTGCCCGGAGGACATCTCCTGCGCGGTAGAGGACACGCTCCTGGATTCGCTCATCTCCCAGTATCTGGACGAACGCCCGAACGTGGTCAAGGACTACGCCTCGAACCCCAAGGCCTCCAACGCCGTGATCGGACACGTGATGAAGGCCTCCAAGGGCAAGTACAACTCCCAGGAGATCGTGGAAGCGGTGAGGAAGGAGATAGAGAGACGGCTCTGACCTTCCGCCCTAATCGTCCTCGATCCTTTCCTTCTTCTCCTCTTCCTCGGCCAGGGAGAGCAGCATGAGCTCGGAGAGCTTCGCCTGGTCCACTTTGGCCGGGGCGCCATCGACCAGCGACTGGAAGCGCTTGTTCTTGGGGAAGGCGATGACGTCGCGTATCGATTCGCAGCCTAGCAAGATCGATACCAGTCGGTCCAAGCCCAGGGCGATGCCGCCGTGCGGGGGCGCTCCGTACTCCAGCGCCTCCAGGAAGAAGCCGAACTCCCGTTGCATGCCCTCCTCGCTCATGCCCAGCAGGCGGAACACCTGGCGCTGTACCTCGGCGTCATGGTTGCGGATGGAGCCGCTGCCGATCTCGCTCCCGTCCAGGACAAGGTCATAGGACATGCCTATGACATTGGCCATGTCCCCGGAGGGCGGGATGTCGCCCTGCACCGGTCGAACGAAAGGATGGTGGAAAGATGACAGTCTTCCGGTGACCGGGTCGACCTGGAACATGGGGCAATCCACGATCCAAACGAACTGATGGTCCTTCCCTTCCAGCAGTCCGTTGTCTCGGGCCAGCTTCATGCGCAGCGCTCCGCCGGCCTTCAGGGTCTGCATGCGGGGACCGGCCAGGAACAGCAGCAGGTCCCCCGGCTCCGCGTCCATCTTCTGGGCCAGAGCCTCACGGACCTCTTCCGCGAAATACTTCACGATGTTCGATTCCAGGCCGTCTGGGGTCGCCCTCATCCACGTGAGGCCGCCCATGCCTTGCTGCTTGGCCCAGTCGATGAGACGGTCCACTTCCTTCCGTCCAACGCCGCCCCAGTCCGCGTCCTTCTCGCGAACCAGGGACCGCTTGAGGTTCAGGCAGACCACGACCCCTCCCTTCTTCAAGATGTTGCGGAAGACCTCGTATTTCGCCTGCTTGACGATGTCGGTGACGTCGTTCAACTCCAGCCCGAAGCGCACGTCCGGCGCATCGGTGCCGAAGCGGGCCATGGCGTCATGGTAGCCAAGCCTAGGGAAGGGGGTGATGAGTTCCTTCTCGAACAGCCGGCGCCAAACGTGCACCAGGATGTTCTCTATGACCGCATGGACGTCCTTTTCCTCGACGAAGGAGAGCTCCACGTCCAACTGGGTGAACTCCGGCTGCCTATCAGCGCGAGAATCCTCGTCCCGGAAGCAGCGGGCCACCTGGTAGTAGCGTTCCACCCCTCCGACCATCAGCATCTGTTTGAACAGTTGCGGCGATTGCGGCAGAGCGTAGAAATGCCCGGGCTGGATGCGCGAAGGCACGAGGAAATCCCGGGCACCCTCGGCGGTGCTCCGGGTGAGCATCGGTGTCTCCACCTCGATGAAACCGCTCTTGTCCAAGTACTCACGGGCACCGGAGATGAGCTGGTGGCGGAAGCGCAGATTAGAGATCATCTGCGGCCGCCTCAGGTCCAGGTAACGATATCTGATCCTCAGGTCCTCGTTCGGCAGTTGGGAGTTCTTCTGCTCTGCCACCTCGAACGGGATAGGTCTGGCCTTGTTTAGGAGCTTCGCCTGCTCGATGAGCACTTCCACCGTGCCAGTGGGATTCCTGGGGTCCTCCGTCCCCGGGACCCTCTTCCTCACGACGCCCGTGACCTGGATCACGCACTCGCGACCGAAGGTATTGAGTTCCGCCGAGAGGCTTCGCTTGTCGATCTTCTCGCTCAGCGCCTCGGGGTCGAAGACCAGCTGGGTGGTCCCATGACTATCGGCCAGGTCGAAGAAGAGCACTCCGCCATGATCACGGCGGAAGCGCACCCAACCCGCCAAAGTGACTCGCTTCCCGAGGTCCTCCGGTTTCAGCATCCCACAATCGTGTGTGCGCATCATGTCCACAGGCCTCTGGAACTCATGCTTGCTAAGCCATCGCCCTTAAGGGCAGGACTCTATTAAACACTTCGCTACTTCGTGCCACGCTAGGGATGTGCACGGTCAACATCTGGAAAAAGGCATCATCGCCGCAGATCGTCCTCGAACGGCTCGAACTCCGGATGGAACTGGAACGGATCCTTGATGATGTTCAGCACCACATAGGTGTTGGTCTTCTTGACCCCTTTTATCTGCAGCATGGACTTGACCACGGCGCTGAACTCCTCCCGGCTCTTGCACGCCACCCAGGCTATTGAGTCACATTCCCCTGTGACATCGAAGACCGCCACCACGTTCTTGAGCGCCTTCACCTTTTGCTCCACCTCCATGAGGTCGCCCTCCACGTAGATGTGGACGATGGCCATGAACTCGTAGCCTAGCTTCAGATAGTCCACATGCGCCCGGTAGCAGTGGATGATGCCCAGCTCTTCAAGATTCTTCACCCTCTGGATCAGGGTGGTGGGATGGACCCCCAGCCGCTTGGCGATCTGCCTGTAAGAGCCTTGACTGGACACGCATAGCTCCTGGATGATACGCTGATCCAACTCATCGAGGGAAGATGATGGGCACATGGCACCCCCACCTCGGGGCCGGTTGTGAGATGAGCACCTCGATATATGTCAGTTTCCCAGCAAGGCTTCCGCTTGGATCATCCAACTAAAACCCTTTTCTGTGGAAACGACCTTCAGGCTAGCATGAGCACCCGTCTCCTCTACGAATCCGACCCGTATCTCACGCGCTTCGATGCCACCGTACTAAGGGTGGAAGGTGACTGGATCGTTCTGGACCGCACCGCCTTCTTCCCAGGAGGGGGAGGACAGGACACGGACCGGGGATGGATCGAGGACCTGGATGTGGAAGAGGTCAAGGGTGGCGAAGAGGTCAGGCACAAGGTGCCGGACCATGCCTTCACCATTGGACAGAGAGTAGAGTGCGAGATCGATTGGGAGCGACGTCACGATCTGATGCGCGGCCATACCGGGGAGCATCTGCTCTTCAGTGCCCTGAGCAAGATCAACCCGGAGATCGAGCTGGTGAAGATCGCCATCACGCCCAAGAAGAAGTGCTTCGTGGTCAATGGGGATGTGAACTGGAGTCTTCTTTCCCGAGTTCAGGAGGAGGCAAACGCAGCCATCGCCGCCCAGCTCCCGGTGACCGAGACATGGGTGGCCAAGGACAGCGAGGTGCTCAGAGAGATCCGCATCAAAGTCGACCGCATCCACGGGGAGAAGGTGCGCATCGTTTCCATCGGGGAGATCGACAAAGCCGCTTGCGCCGGTGTGCACCTCCAGAACACGCGGGAGCTGCGCATGCTCTTGGTCACGAGGCTCACGTCCGCAAAGCCATCAGGGGACGTTGAGATAGAGTTCGAGACCGGAAAGCAGGCGATGGAGAGCGCACTTCGCTTCTCCACCTTGGCTTTGCAGGGAGCGGATATCCTGGGGGCGGTTCCCGAGGACCTGATCCACGCCCTCGACAACCTGGCGACGGAGGCAGAGAAGATGCGCATCGCGCTCAAAGGCTATACCAAACAGGTACTGGCCGAGCTCAAGCCCGAGATCCATGGCCAGGTCCGCATCCTCCACGGCGCTTTCCAGGATATCGACAAACGCACGCTGATGGATGCTGCCAACGAGCACGCCAAGCAACCTCTGACCGCGGTGGTCCTGGCCTCGATGGATGAGCGGGTGCTGCTGGTGGTAGCCGCCTCACCTGACCTCCAGGTCGACTGTCGGGAAGTGCTGCACGCCGCTCTGCGTTCCGTGGGTGGAAAGGGCGGCGGAAGCAAGAGCTTCGCCTCAGGAGGCGGGGCGCCTCCAGAGAAGGGGGAGGAAGCCGTGACCAAGGCGTTGGAGGCACTCAAGGCTAGGTTACCGTTGACGTGACCTCAGCACGATCGCATGCATGCGAGCCTGGGAGCGAATGGAAATGTTCTTCTACTCTCTCCAAGATAGGCGTTTTCCATGACTTCGCCGAAAACGTTGAATGAGGCCAAGGAGCACATCCTCAAGGTGGTCAAGGACGAGGAAGTACGCTTCATCGAGATGCAGTTCTCCGACATACTCGGAAACGTGAAGAGCGTGTCCATTCCAATCACCAAGCTGGACCGGGCGATGGACGAGGGCGTTTTCATCGATGGCTCTTCCATCTTGGGATACGCCACCATCGAGGAATCGGACATGCGGGCGAACCCCATCCTCGAATCGTTCCAGATCTACCCGTGGACTTGCGACGGCCCGATGAAGACGGCGCGCTTCATGTGCACCATCTCCGACCACTCGGGCAACCGGTTCAAAGGCGATCCGCGCTGGGTTCTGGAGAAGATGATAGCCAAGGCGAAGGAGAGGGGGTTCACCTTCAACGTCGGCCCAGAGTTCGAGTTCTTCCTTTTCAAGATGGACGATGACGGTTGTCCCGTCCTGCAGCCCGCCGATTCGGGCGGTTATTTCGACCTCATGCCCTTGGACGCGGGCGAGATGGTGCGCAAGGACATCATGCTCAATTTTGACGCCATGCACTTCGACATGGAAGCCTCGCACCACGAGGTGGCGCCAGGACAGCTGGAGGTCGATCTGCGCTATCAGAACGCCCTCACCATGGCGGACCGGATGATGACCCTCAAACTGGGCGTCAAGATTATCGCCGCTCAGTACGGGTTGTACGCCACCTTCATGCCCAAGCCGCTGTTCGGGATCAATGGTTCGGGCATGCATGTGCACCAGAGCATGGCGACCGTGGACGGCCGCAACGCCTTCGACGACCCGAGCGGCAAGTACGGATTGAGCGATATGGCCCTGAAGTACATGGGCGGCCTGCTGGTCCATGCCCGAGACAACTGCGTCATTCTGGCCTCGCACGTCAACTCCTACAAGCGGTTGGTGCCTGGCTACGAGGCGCCGTGCTACATATCTTGGGCCAACATGAACCGGAGCGCCTTGATTCGGGTCCCGGCCGGAAGGGGAGGAAGGGCGAGAGTGGAGCTTCGCAACCCGGACCCCGCCGGCAATCCGTATCTGCAGTTCGCGGTCATGCTCGCCTCCGGTTTGGACGGCATGGAGCGGGACCTCTTTCCGCCGGAGCCTGTGGAGCGCGACATCTACCACATGAGCCGAGAGGAACGCAAGAAGCTCAAGATCGACAGCCTGCCTGAGAGCCTGGGCGATGCCTTGGAGGTCTTCTCCCAGAGCAAGCTGATGAGAGAGACTCTGGGCGACCACATCTTCAACCACTACATGCATATCAAGACTGAGGAGTGGGACCAGTACCGTGCCTGGGTCACCGACTGGGAGCACCAGAAGTACCTTAGGACCTTGTAGACGAGAACGGATCCCCGAGCCTCTCGGGGACCACCTTCCATCTCTTCATTCCATTTCCTGAGAGAGGGCGCGCAACGAATCTTAGAAGGCTTTAATAGCCGTCCCTCAATCACTTAGCCGATAGCATGATGCCAGGTATGGGGCGAATGAACCCCCGTCAGGTCAAGCAAGCGATGCGCAAGCTTGGGATAAAGACGGAGGAGCTCGAGGACGTCTCCGAGGTGGTGGTCCGCACCAAGACCACGCAGTACATCATCAAGGACGCGTCCGTCACGATCGTGGAGATGCAGGGCCAGAAGACCTTCCAGATCGTTGGAGAGGTGGAGGTCGTGCCCCTGACGGCAACGCCATCGAAAACCGCTGCCGTCCCTGCTCCTTCCGGCCCGACGGTCCCTGAGGAGGACATTAAACTGGTCATGGACCAGACCGGGGTGAGCCGGGAGAAGGCCATGGAAGCTCTCCTGGCCTGCGACGGCCAGCTTGCGGAAGCCATATTGAAGATCATGTCCTCGTGAGGTCGATCGATGTGTCTTGCTATCCCGGGTAAGATCGTCTCCATCAAAGGCGATATAGCGGTCGTTGACTTCGGTGGCGTGCAGCGCGAAACGAACGTCTCGCTGGTGGAGGCGAGGATGGGAGACTATGTAGTCTTGCATGCGGGCTTCGCCATCCAGACAGTGGATGAAGAGGACGCCCGAGAGACCATCAAGCTCTGGGAGGAGCTCCTAGCATCGCAGCAAGAAGGCTAGGGACGCAGTACTTCTTCTCAACTGACCAAGAATCGGATCGTCTCCCTTTTAAGCGGGCCAGGGCGAGAAATGCCCGAAAGGCTCACCACTTCTCGCGGTGGAGCATCTCCTCCATCGGTTTTCGTTTCTTGCTCCCTGCCAACGTCTTCCGGAGGCCGCCCCCGATGCTCTCCTTCTCTGCCGGATAACCAAGTGGGGTCATGGCTACCACCCTCATCTTCTCCGGGATGCCCAGTATCGACCGGACCTTGCCTTCATCGTAGCCGGCGAGCCAGCATGTGCCCAGACCCAGTTCCGTGGCTGCAAGGACGAGATGTTCCATGGAGATGGCCAGGTCGACCAGATAGTAGTCCATGCCATTGACCGTATGGTCCACGTTCGGGTCAGCGCAGGCGATTATGACGCAAGGCGCCTTCTTGAGCCAGGAGTTGATCATTGAGGCATCGGCGATCTTCTCGATGGTCGCCTTCTCCTTGACGACGATGTATTGCCAAGGTTGGCAGTTAACAGCAGAGGGCGCCAATCTTGCCGCCTCCAAGATCGTGGCGATCTTCTCCTCCTCCACCGACTGGTCAGTGTATGTTCGAACGCTCTTCCGAGTGTTGACTAGGTCCATGAAATCCATTGGTTCTCACCGAATGTCGACAAGACGGAGCACCGAGTATTCATTGATTGCTCAGAGAATGGATAAAGAGCGGAACGTCCTCTGGCGGAGTAGGAAACCACCCGCCAAAGGATGCGTTCACTGCTTGCAGAGCTTGAGGAGTTCTTCCCATTTCTTGTCCACGTTGGCCTGTATCTCTTCGGCCACATAGGACCACTTCTCCTTGGTCAAATGGCTGAACCTTCCTTGGGACTTGAGCCAATCGCTCACCGGCAGCTTCTTCCTGTCCCCACCGGCGATGCGCTTGCTCTCGCCCGTCAGCCTCCAGGTCCCGTTCTCGAACTCGTACAGCGGCCAGATGCACGTCTCCACCGCCAGCTTAGAGATCTCGATGGTCTTGGCGGAGTCGAAGCGCCAGCCGCGCGGACAGGGTGCGACCACATTTATGAATGCCGGTCCGTTGGCCTCGAAGCCCTTGGCCGCCTTCTCGATCATGTCCTTGTAATTGTGCGGCGAGGCTTGGGCAGCATAGGGAAGATCGTGGGCGATGATGATCTTGGTCAGGTCCTTGGGGAACTCCTTCTTCCCTGGAACGCACTTACCGGCTGGACTGGTGGTGGTCTGCGCTCCCCTCATGGTGGCGCCGGACCTCTGTATGCCGGTGTTCATGTAGGCCTCGTTGTTCAGGCATACGTACAGGAAGTGGCTACCCCTCTCTATCGCTCCGGAGATCGCCTGGAAGCCTATGTCGTAGGTCGCCCCATCGCCGCCGAAGGATAGGAAGCGGATGTCCTCGGTGATCTTTCCCTTCCGCTTGAGGGCGTTGTATGCCGCTTCCACCCCTCCGATGGTCGGGGCGGCGTTCTCAAAGGCGCTGTGTATCCAGGGCACGTTCCACGAGGTGTAGGGATAGATGCTGGAAGAGACCTCGAAGCAACCGGTGGCGTTCGACACCACCACGGGCTTGTCCGTGGCCATGAGTATCTGCCGAGCGATGATCGGCTCTGCGCAGCCAGCGCATAGGCGGTGGCCTTCCACATAGCGGTCCTCACGCTCGGAGAGCAACTTGAGGCTGGTGACGGTCACGCCCTCACCCCCAGGTAGTTGACCGTCTCACCCTGGTTATGCATCAGCTGATTATAGACCGTGCGCAGTTCCTCCGGCTTGATGTCCCTCCCTCCCAATCCATAGATGTAATTGGTGATGCGTGGCCTCTTGGGCGCCTCGAACAACGCTGAACGGAGCTCGGGGAATATCGGACCGGCCGCGCCGATGCTCAGCGCTCGGTCCAGCACCGCCACTCCCTTCAGGCCTTCTAGGGTCTTGGCCAACTCCTCCGCGGGAAATGGCCGGAACAGCCGCAGTTTCAAGCTGCCTACCTTCTTGCCCTCCGCCCGCAGCCCATCCACCACTTCCTTGAGGGTGCCGGCGGTCGAGCCCATGGCCACCAAAGCGTAGTCGGCATCGTCCAGCTTGTACGGTTCGATGAGGTCGTACTTCCTGCCGCTCAGCTGGGCGAACTCCTCGCTCACGCTCTTGACCACCGCGGGAACGCGCTTCATCGCCTCCGCCTGCTGGTACTTGTGCTCGAAATAGTAGTCGGTCCAGTCGAACGGACCCATGGTGGTGGGGTTCTTGATGTCCAGCAGGGAGCGTTTCCATTTGAACTCGCCCACGAACTTCTTGACCACGTCATCGGGAAGCGCCTCGAGCCGCTCCAGCGAGTGGGTGACGATGAACCCGTCCAGGCAGGTCATGATCGGTAGTCGGATGTCCATATGCTCGGCGATGCGGAACGCCATCAGTGAGTCGTCGTAGGCCTCCTGCACGTTCTCCCCGAAGAGCTGGATCCAGCCCGAATCCCGAGCACCCATGGCATCGCTATGATCGCAATGGATGTTGATCGGTCCGCTGAGCGCACGGTTCGCCACCGCCATTACGATGGGGAGTCTCATGCCCGAGGCGATGTAGAGCGTCTCCCACATGAACGCCAGACCAGCGGATGCGGTTGCAGTGGCTACCCTCGCTCCGGCAGCGGATGCACCGATGCACAGGCTCATGGCGCTGTGCTCTGACTCCGCGCACACGTATTCGGTGTTCACTAGACCGTCGGCAACGAACTCCGAGAACGCCTCTACTATGATGGTCTGGGGGGTGATGGGGTACGCCGCCACCACGTCCGGGTCGATCTGCTTCCATGCCAGTGCGATCGCCTGATCGCCGTTCATGGCCACGTTCTGCATCTATGCCACCTCCTCCTTCATGGTGATCGCCTTGGCCGGACACTGGTTCGCGCAGATGCCGCAGCCTTTGCAATGAGTGAGCTTGAAACCGACCCTCTTTCCCTTCTCTACGATTATGCTGTTATCAGGACAGTATATCCAGCAGATGAGGCAATTGGTGCACTTGTCCTCGTCGCACTCTGGCCTCTTGGAGCGCCAGTCGCCCGTCTTGTACTTGCGCGAGCTGCCGGGCTCGGTGATCATCGCTCCCTCGGTCAGCTCGCTGGCCTTCTCGTTCACCATTCACTGCACCTCCTCATACGCCCGCTCGACCGCCCGCACGTTCTTGTTGATGACCTCTTGGTTGAGCTTGCCAGCGAACTTGGCCGCCAGCTCCGAGGTCACCGTCTTGATGTCTACCAACTTGGAGATGCGGACGAAAGCGCCCAGCATGGCCGTGTTGGCCATGGGCTTGCCGATCTCCTCCATAGATATCTTGGTGGCGTTCACCGAGTGGACGGAGAAGCCGTTGTCCAGAAGGGCGTGCAACTTGGCATTTCCTTCGCCATAGTTGGCAATCAATGCCCCCTTATCCTTCAGCCCCTCTCTGATCATGGGGCTGCTCAGGAGGGTCGGGTCCAAGACCACCACATAGTCGGGATAGTACACCTGGCTGTGCACGTTGATGGGGCTGTCGGAGATGCGCGCGAACGCCCGGATGGGCGCTCCCATCCTTTCTGGCCCGAACTCCGGGAAGGCCTTGATGTATTTTCCTTCGCGCAAGGCCGCTCCCGCCAGGATCTCATTCGCAGTCACCACACCTTGGCCACCCCTGCCGTGCCATCGGATCTCGACCGTGCTCAAGTCAAACCCCCGCGCGCTGTCATTCCTGAAATCGATGATGATATTTGAATGTATCACAGGTTACTCTACGAATGCACACATTAAATCGCTTGAAAACGTAGATAAAACAATGATTAACGATTCGTTTTTGCCTCGATAGTGATGAAAAGAATAGCCAAGATGAAGGAAACGGATTCCTTTGCCCGACCTTCCCTCGCCAAACGAACCCAAGCCGGTTCAGGGTCTTTGCGGACGATAGCGGATATTAGCTGGTAAATTATTCAGCATGTTTGTATATAAATATATCTGACCTACCCTGCTACTGCAATAAGGTTACTACCAATGAGTTTATTCGACCTAACCGCTATCGCAAGCTTGGGATGCGGCTTCCCGCAGTCCCTGCGAGTCAAACCCCTTCTTGATCCGAGGTGAGACAATGAAGAGGATAATGAGCATCGCAGAACTGGGAGTCAATGATATTCCCATTGCCGGTGGAAAGGCCGCGAACCTGGGGGAGCTTACTTCTGCGGGATTCGACGTCCCGAGCGGATTCGTGCTCACCACCGTAGCCTATGACTACTTCCTGGAGAAGAACGGGCTGACCAGCGAGATCGAGGCTTTGATGCAGAAAGTGGACGTCACCTCGGAGAGCTCGTTGCAGGAGACCTCGATCAAGATCCGCAAGGCCTTCGAGGATGCCAAGGTCCCGGACGACCTCCGCTTCGAGGTCCTGAAGGAATTCCACTCCATGTTCGAAAGCAAGAAGAAGCTTGGCCTGGTGGCAGTGAGGTCGAGCGCCACCGCCGAGGACCTGCCGACGGCGAGCTTCGCGGGCCAACAGGACACTTTCCTCAACATCGGGGACCCAGACGACCTCATCGACAAGGTAAGGAAGTGCTGGTCCTCGCTCTATACGCCCCGGGCCATCGCCTACCGCCACTCCAAGGGCTTCGAGCACTCGGTGGTGAAGCTGGCAGTGGTGGTGCAGAAGATGATCAATTCAGAGGTCGCCGGCATCATGTTCACCGTAGATCCAAACTCCGAGCTTCCGCACATCATCGTGGAGGCTGGCTATGGATTGGGCGAGTCCATCGTGGGCGGCAAGGTCACCCCTGACACCTATGTGGTGGACAAGTTCCACACCAAGATCATCAGCAAGAGGATCTCGAAGCAGACCTGGAAACTGGTCCGCGGGAAGACCGGAGAAACGATCAAGCAGAACGTCCCCGCCAATATCGCGGAGGCGCAGAAGCTCAGCGACGAGCAAATTCTGGAGATCGCGGACGTGGGGAACCAGATCGAACTACATTACAACAAGCCGATGGACATCGAATGGTGCCTGGAGGATGGAAATTTCTACGTCGTGCAGGCAAGGCCTGTGACGACCCTCAGCGCGAACGGAAAGGCAGGGAAGGCGAACGGCATGAAGGGCAAGGAAGCGAAGCCAGAGGAGAAGCAGGCGATCAAAGTCCTACTGAAGGGATTGGCGGCCAGCCCGGGAGTGGTCTCCGGACCGGTCCGCGTACTGAAGGAGGATGAGAGCCTGGATGTGGTCAAGAAGGGCGATGTGCTGGTGACGGTCATGACCTCGCCGGACATGGTGCCCGCCATGACCAGAGCCGCGGCCATCGTCACCGACGAGGGAGGCATGACCTGCCACGCGGCTATCGTGGCGCGCGAGCTAGGCACTCCCTGCATTGTCGGGACCAGGGAGGCGACCGAGAAATTGAGCGACGGCATGCTCATCACCGTCGACGGAACTCGCGGCCTGGTGTTCGAGGGAGCGGAGGAGAAGACGGCTGAGAACGCCCCTATGATGATGGCGGCAGCGAGCGTCCCAGTCACCGGCACCAAGATCATGCTCAACGTGGGCATCCCCCACAAGGCGGAGGAATACTCCAAGCTTCCTGTCTCCGGGGTAGGGCTGATGCGCATCGAGTTCCTCTTCACCTCCTTCGTGCAGGAGCACCCCCAGGCCATGATGGAGAAAGGCCGATCACAAGAACTGGTGGACAAGTTGGCGGAGGGCATCGGAATCGTGGGAAAGGCGTTCTTCCCCCGCCCGATCATATTGCGCCTATCGGACTTCAAGACCAACGAGTACCGCTCCATGCCTGGCGGTGAGAAATTCGAGCCGCAGGAGGCCAACCCCATGATCGGATGGCGGGGCTGCTCCCGCTACGTCTCGCCTCAATACCGGGAAGCGTTCAAGCTGGAGCTGCAGGCGGTGAAGAAGGCGCGCGAGGAGATGAACCTGAAGAACATCTGGGTCATGCTGCCCTTCGTGCGCACCATCCAGGAGGTCAAGGACATCAACTGCATGATGGACGAGATCGGCCTCCGCCGGGGACCGGACTTCAAGCTCTACCTCATGGCCGAGGTGCCGGTCATCATCTTCATGGCCGAGGAGTTCTGCGACGTCTGCGACGGCTTCTCGATCGGCTCCAATGACCTAACGCAGCTGATTATGGGCGCGGACCGGGACTCCGAGATCCTGGGCAAGATGGGGTACTTCGACGAGCGCTACGACGCCATCAAACGCGCCATCAAGATGCTCATCGACGCGGCACACAAGAAAGGCGTACCGGTCGGCATCTGCGGCCAAGCTCCGTCCGTGTACCCGGAGTTCACCGAGTTCCTGGTTCGGGCGGGCATTGACAGCATCAGCCTCAACCCGGACACGGTCATCAACACCATCCCCATGGTGGCGTCCACGGAGCAGAGGATCATCCTCGAGTCGATAAGAAAGCAATGAGGACCGAGGCCATCCTCCTTCTTTCCGTTTATTCAATAGAAAGCGTCAGCGCCCTTCGTCCTTCAGCAGCCGCGTGGTGATCTCCACCAAAGGATGGTGCGAGCCGTCGATGATCTTGACGTCATCCATGGTGTGCAGCCCGCGGATGTCCGCGGACTTCTCCATGCCCAGGTCCACGTCCCGTTCCGGCTCTAAGACGACGGCGGAGAACTGCCGCACTCCCATCTGCCTCGCCGCCATGACGCGATGATGACCGTCTACCAACAGGTAGTGATCTCTCCTCTGGATGACAATGAGCGGTTCCACAAGTCCGCGCTTAATCTCTTCCTTGCGACCGAGCAGCTCATCGGCGAAGACCTCGTGCTGCGTCGGGCGGAGCTCCTCGATCGGTATGACCCTCCGCTTCACGTCGATGTGGATGCCGTGCTTCTTCTCCAGGAAGGTCTTGATCATGAGCACTTTGTTCGGGGTCGCCCGCTCGATGTGGGAGCGGACGATGTCCAGATTGGAGATGATGCCGATGAGCTCATCTTTGTCGTTCACGACCGGCACGTTGCGCAGACCGTAGCGGAACAGTACCCTGGCTGCGTCGTCCAGGTCCATTTCGGTATTGACGGAATAGGTGCCCCGGCGGATAATATCCCGCACCTTCGCCTGCGGCCGGTCGATGTTGCGCAGCAGCTCCTTGGCGGTCACGAACCCGACCAACCGGCCGTTCTCCGTGACGGGCATGCCGTGGAACTCGGTGTGGATGAGATTGTCGACCGCCTGCTCCACGGTGAAATCGGCGGGGATAGAGACCACCTCGCGGATCATGTAGTCCGCGACCCTCAGCTTGCGCTCCTCCATGCTCTCACCATCCGCATCCCCCACGCGCATAAAGACTTTGCACCATCATTATCTTGAGCCTCCCCGCGAGTGCTGGTAAACCTCAATCCATAAATAGGACTTACCTATTCTGGAGAAAGGCACAAGCCCCGGTAGTGTAGCGGCCTATCATCCAAGCCTGTCGAGTTTGGGACTCGGGTCCGAATCCCGACCGGGGCGCCACCCCTCCCTTCTTCTTTCTCGTTCTTCGCAACTCCTTTCCCTCGAACCTTTTATCCTGAGAAATGATATCAATAATATTAAGACAGTATTAGACAATCACCATCTCAAAGCACCCGATTGTCTGCGTGGTGACGAAATGGTAGCTGTCCTCGGTACCCTCGGTTTCCGCCCGGAATCGCTCATGCCCACGCTGAAGTCCTGCGATGACCTGAGCGAGGTGGTGGTGTTCGTTAGCGAGCATCCCGATTCCGCCAAGGCGGCGGCCAGGATCAAGGAGTATTGCCAGACCCTGGACATCCGCTTCCGCCTCATCACCCTTCAGGACGCTTTCGACCTGTTGCACATCGCCGAGATCATCAAGGCGGAGGTGCGCAAGGTCAAGAACGAGGGCGAGAGGATCGCTGTCTTCAACATCGCAGGCGGAACGAGGCTGATGAGCGCCGCCGCTCTGCTGGTGTGCATCGTGCAAGGGCTGAACTCGGCCTATGTGCACGATGACACTCTGAAGGAGATACCCCTGCCGCTGCTGCAGATGGAGTACTCGTCCGTGCTCACGCCCGCCCAACGCAACCTGCTCCAGATGCTCTTGCAGAGCGAGAACGGGAGGATGTCGCAGGGCGAGCTGGCGGAGAAGATGGGGTTACACAAGGCCACTATCAACCACCACATCAAGGAGCTACTGGACAAGGGGGCTATCCATCTGGAACCGAAACCTGGCGACCGACGCACCAAGATCATCAAGGTGGAGGAGTCGATGCGCCTTCTGCTGGGGTGAGGGTATGAGAGTGCTCTACTCGACCTTCGGCTTCGACAAGGCGAAGGTGACAAGGGCGATGAGGGCCCTCGGCCACGATCGTCTTGTGCTCATAACCAGCGAGGACAACACCTTTCGCGACGATTTCTCGGAGATCGAGCGGGTGTGCGATATCGCTTCCACGCCGATGGAGGTGATCATCGTGGACAAGTTCGACCTGTTGCAGGCTTTCCAGAAGATCGCCGACAGCATCGAAAGCAGGAAGAAGGCTAGGGAGGAAGTGATTGTCAATGTCAGCGGAGGCACCGGATTGCTCTCCTCCGCGGCCATGCTCGCCGCATTCCAGACGGGTGTGGAAGCCTATCATGTGGATGACCGGGTGGTCCGCCTCCCGGTGCTGAGGATGCCCGGAATGGGCGAGCGCCTCGATCCCAGACAGGTCGATGTGCTCCTGAGGCTTAGGGAAGGCATGCGCTTGGGACCGGACGGAAGGTCCATGGATCGAAAGGACAGGTTCGATGTCGGAGTTCTGCTTGAACTAAAGAACTTGGGACTGCTGCGAACCTCCGTCCGGGACGGCATCGAGATCTCCTTGACCGACCTGGGTAGGTACTATCGTGACTGGCTGATCAAGGCCAGGAACGCTTGATGAACATCATCGACCGCGAATGAGCGGCAGCGCGTCGTAGACGATCCGGTCCACTCTCTCGCGTACCATCTGCGCCACGTCGTCCGGCTCCGCTGGAGCATGCGCATCATGCAGCGCCTCGAACTTGTTCATGTCAGCGGGATAGCAGCCAGAGATGGTGCAGAACATGACGCTCCAGCAGCGAGGAACGGCATCCAGATTGTAGCCTCCCCCGCCCACCACCAGGTAGCGGCCGTCGCAGTGCTTATGCGCCAAGCCGTGAGTGATCGAGGCCAACTCTTGATAGGCATGAGTCGTCAGCCCCAGCCCGACCAGAGGGTCGGTGTAGTGCCCGTCCACCCCGAACTGATGGATGATGAACTCCGGCTCGTAGCTCTCCAATGCAGGCGCCACCACTCGGCGATACGCCTCCAGGTAGGTGCGGTCTCCCGTGGCGCAGGGAAGAGGCACGTTGATAGAATATCCTCTTCCGTCCCGCTCTCCCACCTCCTCCAATCTCCCTGTGCCAGGGTATATGGCTCGACCGTGGCGGTGCAGGGAGATGGTAAGCACCTTCTCGGCGTAGAACGTGGCCTGGGTTCCGTCCCCATGATGGCCGTCGATGTCGATGATGGCGACCCGCTCCACCCCATGCTCTTTCTGCAGTCGGCGTACGGCCACCGCCATGTCGTTGAAAACGCAGAAGCCTGCGGACCTTCTCGGAGCGGCGTGATGCAGCCCCCCCGCCAAGTTGAAGGCGTGCTCGAACTCCCCTTTAACGATGCCTTCCATGCCCCTGAGGGTGGCCCCGACCGCCGCCAAGCTGCCTTTGAACAGCTCCTTGGTCGCCGGAGTATCGCCCCTGTCCAGGACGCCTTCGCCGCGCTCGCTCATCTCCTTGACGAAATCGACGTGCTCCCGCGTATGCACCAGGCACAGATCCTCTTCGGTGGCCGAATCCGCTATCACCTTGACAGCGGTGTCGTCGAAGATCCCCAGACCCTGGAGCAGGTCCATGGTCATCTTGTACCGCACCGGTTGGAATGGATGCTCCTCTCCGAAGGAGTACTTGAGGAATTCGTCGTTCCACAGGAACGCGGTCCGCCCTCCGGTCATCACCGGTGTTAATGGCACTTTGTATAAGTAGATTGGACCTGCGAAGAATGGAATCTAGTCCACAAAATGCATGCACAACGGGCTCTTGTCCTTGGCCAGGCTCCTGGAGATCATGCCCAGCTCGACCCAGCAACAGTTGAAGACCGCCGTGGGGATGAGGCAGGTGGTGGTCAAGCCGGATTTCGACGCGAGCTCCAGCACCTTCGAGCCTTCCCACTCGGTCAGGTCTTGAATGCTGGCGAACTTCAGTTTTGAAGCGTAATGCCTCACCGAATCGCACTCGCTCTCGATGTCGATGTCCACGATACCGTCGCCCCGGTCCTTCGCTCGGATGACGGTCTGATGCGAGCAGATGGTCATGTCCACCCTGACGGAAGAAGGCAATACCTCACCACTTGGTGGAAGGGGCTGGTCGCTTTTAATCACTGTCCCCGCCGATCTCATTTTGGCGGGGCAGCGCCCCGAGGATGCTCACGGTCCAGGTATTGACGTTCCCGTCGTACTGCACCGACCCGCGGATCTTGAAGACGCGCTCCATGTTCTCGCTGGTGAGCACCTCCTCCACCTTCCCCGCCGCCAGGACCTTTCCCTCTAGGAGAAGGATGAGCTTGTCGCAATAGCGCGCCGCCAGGTTCAGGTCATGGGAGACCATCACCACGGTGAGGCGCTGTTCCCTGGCCAGGTGCCGGACGATGTCCATGATCTCCAGTTGATGGTTCACATCCAGATGCAGTGTCGGCTCATCCAACAGCAATATTTTCGGGCATTGCGCGAGCGCTCGGGCGATGATCACCCGCTGCTTCTCGCCCCCACTGAGCTCGGTCATGGGCCGGGCGGCGAGCTCCAGCACGTCCGTCGCCTTCATGGACCTCTTAACGATTCTCAGGTCCTCATCGCCCTCGGTCTGGAAGCGCCCAAGGCTCGGACCCCTTCCCATGAGCACGATCTCCAGGGCGGTGAAGGGGAAGTTCACGCCGCTGTTCTGCGGCACTACGCCCATCTCCCTCGCGATCTCCTTCCTCGTTAGGTCAGATACTTCCCGATCGTCCACCAGTACCGAGCCCAGTTTCGGCTTGAGCGCCTTGTTCATGCACTTTAGAAGCGTGGTCTTGCCCGAACCGTTCGGACCGAGGACGCCGATCACTTCGCCCGCCTCGGCCTCGAAACCCACTCCGTCCAGAACGCGAACGCTCTTGTACCCGAACTCCACCCCTTGGACCTTGAGGCGCGTGGCTACCACCCCATCATGTGCCGCCTTCTCCTCAGGAGGTAGAGGAAGAAGGGAGCGCCGATTAGTGCTGTGAGTATGCCCACCGGCATTTCTGAAGGTGCCATGAGGATCCTCGCGAGGGCATCCGTGACGATCATGAACGAGGCTCCTGCCAGTATCGAGGCAGGCATGAGTATGCGGTGGTCCGGGCCGACCATCAGGCGGATCATGTGCGGAATGATCAACCCGACGAAGCCGATGACCCCCGAGACGGAAACGGCGGCAGCAACTACCAGGGAGGTAGCGACCATCAGCCTAAGGATCACCTTCTGGGTCTCCACGCCAAGGCTGGAGGCGTGGTCCTCGCCGATGGTCATGAGATTGAGATCTCTGGCATGCCAGAATATTATCAGGGAACCGAGAGCGATGAGGGGAGTGACGACCATGAGCTGACCCCACGTCGCCTGGTTGAGACCGCCCATGAGCCAGAAGACGACTGAGCTGAGCTTCTCCTCAGCGATGAATTGCATGAAGGAGACCAGGGCGGCGAATAGCGAGCCCACCGCGATCCCGGCGAGCAGGAGCGTTTCCACCGGTACTATTCCCCCGGTGCGGGAGATGCCATAGACCAGGAACATGGTGGCCATGCAGAAAACGAAGGCCATCACGGGTATGGCGAACTGGCCGCTGACGAAGCTGAACCCCAAAACGATGGCCAGGGACGCCCCGAACGCCGCCCCCGATGAAATGCCCAACACTGATGGCGAGGCCATCGGATTGCGGAACACGCCCTGCATGGCCACCCCTGCGATCGACAGGGCTGCGCCCACGACCGCACCGAGCAATACCCTTGGCAATCGGACCATTCTGATTATTGTAACGTCTGGGTCCGAAGGATCCGTTATCTGTCCGGTTAGGATCGCGAAGACCTTTCCCGGCGAGATGCTTATCGCCCCCACGCAGATGCCGATGATGGAAGCGACCACTAGGCCGCCGATCAGCACTACCAGGACCAGGGTCCACAAGGCGAGCTTCTTCTGGTGCAACTCCTCGATGCTCGGCACCAAGTCAGTGCACCCCGTCGCGGTGCTGCATCGTGTCCTTTGCGCTTGGAGCGAAATACTCGCGAGCGCTGAGACTGGACCCGGAGACGTTCTTCAGGTGCGCTCTCGCAGCCTGCATGGCCATCGCCATCTCTCCATCCGTAGGTCCGCGCCAGGTTATTCCTGGAACGGGAAGGAATGCAGTGATGTGCAGAGGTATCTCCTCGTCCACCTCGGCAAGGAATTCCGCGATCTTGCCTATCTCGTCGGCGTCCACAACCTCGGGGATGAGGATAGTGCTCACTTCCAGCTCCACGCCCCGGTCCCTAATGGCGTACAAATTGCCCAGGACCTTGGTGTTCGGTGCCCCGGTGAGCTGCTGATGCTTCCTCTTGCTGATCGCCCTCAAGCTGATGCCCATCTCGTCGACTCCCTCCGGCGGCATGAAGGAGGCGTTGGAGTGCGCGATCTTGACCCAGGCTCCGCGGGCCTTCGCCTCCGAGACCATGACATCAAGGTCAGCGCAGGTGAGCGGCTCCCCGCCGAGGATGAGGAGCCTCTCCAGTCTGAAGGAGGAAAGGCACTCGAGCACTTCATCGGTGGAAAGGAAACGCGAGGGAGCGAATCCCTCTCTAAGCTTGTAGGAGCATATGCTGCAGGTCCAGTTGCACCCATGGTTGTAGAGGATGGCCTGGCACAGCTCCTCCTGGTACCCGACCCGGTAGACGGCCATTGGGTATCTTCCTTCCCTACCCCCACTGCTCAGCTGGGATAAAACCATTGCAGCATCTGCTCAATGGCGTTCACCAGCCGGGGAGTCGCAGTCATCCATTCGCCGTTGATGCGGTATATCTGGTGCAGTTGGACCGCAGGGATGATGCTCCACCCGGACCGCGCTTCGATGTCTGCATTGGTCACTATGCTCTGATCTTCTATCACAATAAAGGCGGGCAGGCGGCTGATGGTCACCTCGCTGCTCGGAATGGGGTTGGTCTTGGTGGCGTTGCCGTAGATGTTGAGCCCTCCCGCCAGGCGGATGATCTCCCCGCTCATAGTGGTGTTGTTGACGGTGTTGCCGTTCCGCAGCTCGAAGTAGACCTTGGGCCTCTGGCTGTCCGGAATGACCGGCACCTTCTCGATCACTCTGTTGATGCGCTCGGTCATGTTTTGCACGATCTTCTGCGCTTCCACCTTGTGCCCGGCTATTATTCCGATGTCCTGAATCTCCAATTTTACCGTATCGATGCTGGAAGGAGACAATGCCACGACCTTGTAGCCATCCGCCTCCAGCGTAGTGATGGCAGAGGCGGTGGTCGCGTACTTCCAGGCGATTATCAGATCGGGGATGGTGGCAATGATCGCTTCTTTGTTTATCGAAGTCCCGTAGGTCCCGCCCACATCCGTCACCGCGAGCGCTTCGGACGGATAGACGCTCTTGCTATCCCGGCCCACGAGCTGCCCTCCCGCACCGACGGCGAACACCACCTCAGTGAAAGAGTTGCCCAGGGTCACGATCCTCTGCGGTATCCGGGGGAATGAGACATCGATCCCTCTTGCGTCCCTATATGTGAAAGGGTTGTCGGCGATCAAGATTATCGTGGCGTGGCAAGACATGTTGAGGATGTCGACCGCCTTGACTTGTATGGCGTGCTCCCCATTGTAGGCGGTGCTCGTGTTCCACTGAAGCGCGTACGGGGCGGCGGATAGATTGGCGACCTCATCTCCGTCGAGCTCGAAGCTTACGTACTTCACGGTGCGAGGGCTGACCACCTGTGCCATCACCAAGACATCGCCGCTCACGTGCGACATGTTGTTGGGGGAGGTGATTCCAACTGTGGTCCCGCCGTTGTTGATCGTGACCGTGACCTGCGACTGGCCCCTCCCTCCGGCACTGTTGACGGCGGTAAGGTTGAGGTTGTGCTGTCCTTCGGCGTGTTGCGTTGTGTTCAGTTCCCAGCTGAAGGGGGCTATGGTCTTGTTGCCGATGGTCTGGTCATCGAGCCTGAGGACGACGTAGGATATGGCCTTCTTGCTGGTCACGTTAGCGTTGATCCCTATCACACCGCTCACCGTGGACCCGTCCAAAGGGCTATCGAACTTCGCACTCACCTTTGTGTCTTCTGGTTCGGGGTTTATCAGCACCAGGGCACCGAGCACCCCGGCTGAGACCAAGACCAGCACCGTCAACGCTATGACGACCTTGCTTGCCATGTCCGTTCCTCCGATGAAAGACGCGGGATAACGGCGTTAACGCCCCTCCCTTGCCTCTTCGCACGCGGCCTATCGTCAAAGGTGTTTATCAACCCTTCGAAGACTAGCCAGACTTCCAGTGGAAGTGCTACGGATGGATAAACCATCCAATTATGGATGGATGTACCATCCAATAATTCCGTCCTCATGCTCTTCGACGATTCCCGATACTCTTGCGCTAGAACCAGGGAAAGATTCTTGAACTCTTCACCAATGAGTGAGATTCATGCGTTGCCTGCTCCGGACCAAGATCCACAGGGCGGTTGTCACTGACGCCAACCCCGAATACGTAGGGAGCATCACTGTGGACGAGGACCTCCTTCACAGGGCTGACATCTGGCCAGGGGAGAAGGTTCTGGTGGCCGACGTCGACAACGGCGCTCGATTCGAGACCTATGCGGTCAGCGGGAAGGCGGGCAGCGGCACGGTCTGCGTCAATGGCAGCGCCGCAAGATTGGTGAAGAAAGGCGACAAGGTCATCATCATGGCCTTCGAATACACCGACTCCCCGATCACGCCGAAGGTCGTGCTCGTCGATGAGCAAAATCGCTACGTTCGATCGATGTGATATGTTTAGTTCATCTGGCCCTCGTCTGTTTTATTATTGAGCTCGTCGTTCGCTTACCGGGAATAGGATTGAAGCTTACGGTCTACACGGACGGCGGTTCCCGAGGGAACCCAGGCCCCTCTGCGTACGGCGTGGTAGTGGTCTCGGATGAAGGCAAGGTGCTGAAGCAGCGCTCTCAATATCTTGGCGAAAGAACGAACAATGAGGCTGAGTACTACGGTCTCATCGCCGGACTGAAGATGGCGAAGGAGCTGGGTGCGGACGAAGTAGAGGTGGTGATGGACAGTGAGCTGGTGGCATTCCAGATCGACGGCCGCTACCGGGTGAAGGCGGCTCATCTGCTACCATTGCATGAGGAAGCGAAGTCCCTTCTCAGCCGGTTCAGATCGGCGAAGGTGCTCCAGAAAGGAAGGGACAACCCTATGACCACCCGGGCGGACGAACTGGTCAATGAGGAACTGGACATCATGGCATTCGCCCGCAAGCTTCGGAAGTGACCTTGGAGAGCATGTTATTCTCTCCGGCGAAGCTTCTTTCGTCAATATTTAAATAGTACCTGCTCAAGATGTAATACTCGGTGTCCGGGGTCGGTGACTCAACTCTCCTCCTGAGCCAGTTGATTCCTAGTTTTCCCCACCACATCGACCACGGACACCAGACTCACCTTTTTTTCGGAGCTTGTCCACCAATTCATCCTTCTTGACCAAGCTCTGCTCGCCGCTGGCAAGGTCCCTTAGGGCGACAGAACCTTCGGCCATCTCCTTCTCGCCCACGATGATGGCGAAGCGTGCGCCGATGGCGTCAGCGTACTTGAAGTTCTTGGCCAGGTTCCTCCTCATAAGATCGACGTCGGCCGCTATTCCATTATTACGAAGGTCGGCGGTGATGGCATGCGCCTCCAGGCGCATCTTGTCCGAGACCGGTATGACATACGCCTCGACCTTGTGCTCCTGGACGATCGTGCCCTCGCGCTCCAATGCCATGAGGATGCGGTCGAACCCGATGGCGAAACCGGTGGAGAAGACCTTCTCGCCTCCGAAGAGCTCTGTGAGCGAGTACGAACCTCCACCGCACACCTGCTTCTCCGCTCCGAGCTTCGGAGCGTCGACCTCGAAGACCACACCGGTATAGTAGTCGAGGCCACGAACCACCCCGAGGTCCACTTTGACATCGGTGAACCCATAGGCCTCGAGGATGCGGAACACCTCGACGAGATATGAACTGGCCTCACCTGGGAAGTCCTTCAGCACGTCCACCGGGCCAGTGGTCTCGGTGACCTTGATCACTTTCTCGGATATCTCCTCGGTCATTCCGGCATCGCGCATCAGCGGCCTCGCCTCGTCATACATCTTCTTGTCCAGCTTCTGCAGTATGCCAGACACCTTTTCTTGCGGGACTCCAGCATCGCGAAGCATTGAACGCAGGACGCCGATGTGGCCGACGCGGATCTGGTACTCGCCCAGACCGCTCTTGGCGATCAAGGCCGCGGCCAGACCGATGACCTCCGCGTCCGATTCCGGAGCCGACGCACCGATGAGCTCCGCCCCGAACTGGAAGAACTCTCTGAAGCGTCCGCTCTGCGGCCTCTCGTAACGGAAGCACTGCCCAAAATAGAAGAGCTTCAGCGGCCGAGGGTAGTTGGTGAGGTCGTTCACGAAGAAACGCATGGCCGGGGCCGTGAGCTCTGGCCTGAGAGCTATCGGTCTTCCTCCCTTGTCCTCGAAGGCGTACATCTCCTCGATGATGCTCGGGCCGGACTTGAGGGTGAAAAGCTCAGCGTGCTCGAATATGGGGGTGCAGATCTCACGAAAGCCATGCGTCTCCGCGACCGTTCTGAAAGCGCCCTCCAGGTGCCGGCGCATCTCCATCTCCTTCGGGGTGAAGTCTCTGGTCCCTCGAGGCCGCTGAATCATCTGGTTCGCAATCGCTTGCGCATTATTAATTCTTGTTGAAGCCTACCGACTCGCTGCCAGCGCCTGATCCAGGTCCGCCTTCAGGTCCCCCACGTCCTCGATGCCGACGGAGAGCCTTATCAATGAGTCCCTGATCCCGAACCTGGCTCTCTCCTCAGCAGAGAGCGAGGAATGCGACGAGTTCAAAGGCATCGAGGCCAGGGAATCCACCCCGCCCAGGCTGGTGGCCTTCTTGATCAGCTTGAAGGCGGATAGCACCGCCTCCGCTTCCCTTCTCGCCCCTTTGACTTCGAACGATACCATGCCCGAGAACCCGCGCATCTGTCCCTTGGCCAGCGAGTGCTGCGGATGCGATCGCAATCCGGGATAGTGCACCCTATCTACCAACGGATGTGATTCTAGGAACTCGGCCAACTTCAGGCCGTTCTGGTTGTGCCGCTGCATTCGTACCTCGAGCGTCTTCATGCCTCGGGAGAGGAGGAAGGCGCCTATGGGATCGAGGGAGCCGCCGTACTGGACCCTCTTCTTGTAGATCTCGTCCAGCATTTGCCTTCTCCCGACCACCGCCCCAGCGATGAGGTCCGAGTGCCCGTTCAGGTACTTCGTTCCGGAGTGCACCACCAGGTCTAGGCCCATGTCCAGCGGGTTCTGGTTGATGGGCGTGGCGAAGGTGGAATCGATGATGGAAACAACATCGTGCTTTCGGGCGATCCTCGCCACCGCTCTGATATCTACCAGCTTCAGCAGGGGATTGGTCGGCGATTCGATGTAGATCAGCTTGGTTTTGGAGTTGATGGTATTCTCCATCTGCGTCAAGTCCGAAGAGCTGACCATGCTTACCTCCACTCCCAGCCGGGGAAGCTCTTGCCTCATGAAGGCGAACGTCCCGCCGTAGAGGTCTTCGATGGCGACCACGTGATCGCCCTTGCCGACGAGGGAAAGGATGGTGGAGGTGATGGCGGCCATGCCTGACGAGAAGACCAAGGCCCTCTCGCCGCCCTCCAAAGCAGCTAGCTTCTCCTCGGCCGCCGCAATGGTGGGGTTGCCATGGCGGGTGTAGATGTACCTGCCCTCGGGCACCTTGCCCTCCCAGCTCTCCCTCTCCTCGGTAGGGAAGAAGAAGGTGGAGGTCTGATAGATGGGAGTGTTCACCGATCCATGCTCGTTATCCAGCATCTCGCCCGCGTGCACTGCTCTGGTGCTCAGACCGCGGCGCTCGCTTCTCTTCTCGCTCATCTCAGCACTGCTCCTCGACTAGAGCATCCCGTTCCCAATTGATAATCCTCTTCCTCAGCCACCGCGCCTCTTGATGATGGACAGAACATCCCCATCTTTCAGCACGTGGTCCATCCCCACCGTCTGGCCGGGGAACTTGGCGCTCCTGCCCCAGACCACGGCATAGCGGAAGTTCTGGCGGATGGTCCGGTGCAAGGTATCGGCCACATTTCCGACGGTGGCATCCTTGCGCACCACCAACGGCTCTTTCAGGTCCGCCTCCCGGCCTTGGGGCTTGAGGTAGATGCGGATGAGGTCCAGATTATGGTAGATCGTCTCCTTGAGCCCACCGATCCCCTGGCCCTTCTCCGCCGAGATGAAAACGACGTCGTAGCCGCGGAACTTGCGCTTCAGGCCCGGCATATAGCTCTTGTCCGCGACGAGATCGATCTTGTTCACCGCCACCATGGCCTTCGCGTACACGCGATTGCCGACCAGCACATCGATGAGCTCGTCCTCGTCGATGTCCTCCCGGATGATGACGTCCGCGTTGATGAAGCCGTATTCGCTGACAATACTCCGGGCGAGTTCCTCGTCCATCTTGGTGAGTGACAAGGTCGTGCGCACCTGTACGCCCCCGCTCTCGGTCTTGCTGATGACCACGTCGGCGGGATGGGTGTTGATGCGGATGCCCACCGCCTCCAGCTCTCGTATCAGCACCTGGATGTTGGTGCCGCAGGCATCGATGACGAATATGATGAGGTCCGCCGCCCGGACCACGGAGAGGACCTCTCGTCCTCGTCCCTTGCCCTTGGAGGCGTCCTTGATCAGACCGGGAAGGTCCAATATCTGGATCTTGGCGAACTTGTAGGTCATCACCCCCGGCACAACATCCAACGTCGTGAAGTCGTAGGCAGCGACCTCGCTGTTGGCGTCGGTGAGCTGGTTGAGGATGGTGGACTTGCCAACGCTTGGTAGGCCGACCAGGGCCACGGTGGCATTGCCGGACTTCTTGACGCCGTACGTGAGGCCAGCTTTTCCGCCACTTGAGCGCCTCTTCTCCTGCTCCTCCCGGAGGCGGGCAATCTTGGCCTTCAGCTTGCCGAGGTGATACTCCGTATTCTTGTTCTTCTGCGTCTTGAAGATCTCATCTTCTATCGCCTTGATCTGTTCCTCGATGGTGGAAGACACCTTGCACCTACCTCGTTATCGACGTTCCCGCCTTGCCTTCCAGGGCCGCATCAAGCTTCTCCGGCGAGGTGATGATGACGCGTTCCCCTCCTCCGGCCAAGAACTGCAGCGTAGCTTCAACCTTCGGTCCCATGCTCCCCTCGGGGAACTGCCCCTGAGCTTGGTATTCCTCCAGTTCTTTGACCGTTACCCTTTCCAGGGCTCTCTGGTTGTTTCCTTTGTAGTCCAAGAATATGTTGTCCACGTCCGTGAGCATGATGAATAGTTTCTCTTGAATGCTCAGAGCCAGCACCGCGGCCGCTAGGTCCTTGTCCACCACCGCCTCCACGCCCAAGTAGTGGCCGTCCTTCCTCACCACGGGGATGCCCCCCCCTCCCGAAGCAACCACGACCTCTGCCTGGTCCTCGCCACCGAAGACCAGACGGCGGATGCCATCTTTCTCGATGATGTCGATGGGACGGGGGGAAGGGACCACGCGCCTGTAGCCTCCTCTCTTCGGATCCTCATGGAAGTCCCACCTTTGGGTGCGTTTGAGGTAGTCCGCTTCTTCCTTCGTGTAGTACGGCCCGACGGGTTTGGTGGGGTTCTCGAAAGCGGGATCCTCTGGGTCCACCACCACCCGGGTGAGGACGCAGGTCACCACCTTCCTCACACCGCATCTATCGCAAGCTTCGGTCAAAGCCTGCTGGATCATGTAGCCGATCTGACCCTGCGACTCCGCCACGCACACGTCCAGAGGCATGGAGGGAATGTTCTCGCGGGCCACCTCGTTCTGGATGAGGATGTTGCCCACCTGAGGTCCGTTCCCGTGGGTCAGCACCATGTCATAGCCGGATCTGATCATTCGGGCCAGGTGCGTCATCGTCTCTCGGAGATTGCGCATCTGGTTCTCCAGGGTGGCCTCCTCGCCTGCCCTGAGTATGGCGTTTCCGCCGATGGCTACGACCGCGGTCTTCATTCTTCGCTCACCAGAACAGGTTTTTTCGAACAAAATACATATATATAATCTTGTTGCCACGACGACCGGTCGTCCGGAGGACCGGGAAGGAGGCCAGCGTGCAGGCTCTCCAAATAGGAGGAAGCAATGCTCCATAAAAAGGTTTAAAGTGGGGGGCTTCATTCCCCACCGATGGCTTCCACTGGCGCGCCCAAGGGCTTGTTTCCGGGGCTACGCAACACTCGCAATGGCATCATCATGGCGATCGCCCTGAGCTTGATCGCCTCCTACTTCATCCTGGTCTTCCAATCCTTATTCCTTTGTCTAGCACCGGCCCTCGTGGCCATAATCATGTATTTCGTGCCCAACTGGTTCGGGCTCAAGAACAAGAAGAAACTGGCCATCATGGGCGTGGTATTGCTGCTGGTCTTGGGCGTCGCGCTGGGCGTCACCAACTACTACGCAGAGAAGGACATGCAGCCTTCGAATATCGCGGACGGTCACTTCACCAGCGGCCAAGTATTGCCGTTCCGCGGCGGGGCGGGCAGCTACAACTTCTCCGTGGTCCTGACCACGGGCAACAACACGTCTTACATCAAGCTCCGGCTGGTGGATTTCTGGGCTGCCACTGATAATCTCTACAACATGACGTTCTCCAGCAATTTCGACGGAGGTAAACTGTTCGTTTCGAACCGGAACCTGGTCGGCAGCGTGTACTTCTACAGCTTCGTCTACACGGACCCGGTGGGAGCCACGTATCAGAGCACCTGGGGCAACGGCCCCGTGACCGTCCAGGACGGCGACATCCTCAGCCACAACCTCCAGATCTGGGTCGTGGCGGTGTTCTACACCGTGGGATTACTGTTCTTCATGCTCGTGCTCCTCACCTGGTGGATGGACTCCTCCAAGAAGCGCTACGAGACGTTGCAACAGAAGAAGACGGAGAAGCAGGGCGGGAAACCGGAGAAGTTCGTCTGCTCGGAATGCGGCACCGAGGTCCCTGACGAAGCGAAGCAATGCCCGCAGTGCGGAGAGAAGTTCGATGATGAGGAGAAGAAGGGCAAAGGTCCAGTGCCCAAGGCGGACGACGAGCTCATCTGCTCCGAGTGCGGCAAGACCGTCAAGGATTCGGACAAGAAGTGCTGGAACTGCGGCAAGGAGTTCGAGAACTGAGTAAGCTGGCTGCAGCGCAACACATTTATTACCGCATCCCTCATACCCTGTCCCGGGATGCACATTTCACATTCCGTCCAGCTGAGGTTCTGAAATGACCTCCATCGCCGATCAATTGGCTAAGAAGCAGAAGGAGATCTCCGTCTCCGAGTTCTTCGAACGCAACCGCCAGATATTGGGCTTCGACTCGGCCACCAAGGCCATCATCATTGCGGTTAAGGAGGCGGTGGACAACAGCCTGGATGCGTGCGAGGAAGCGGGTTTTCTGCCGGACATCGTGGTCAAGCTGGAAAGGATCGACGAGAAAGAGTTCCGCATGACCGTGGAGGACAACGGCCCGGGCATCGTGCCGGACATGATCCCCAATGTCTTCGGTCGCCTTCTCTTCGGTTCCAGATTCCACGCCATCCGGCAGTCCCGGGGGCAACAGGGCATAGGCATCTCGGCCACGGTCATGTATGGCCAGATCACCACTGGCAAGCCGACCAAGGTCACTTCCAAGACGGAGAAGGAGAAGCCCGCGGCGGTCAAGCAGATCATGCTCAACACCAAGACCAACTCGCCTTTGGTGGTCTCCTCTGATTTCATCATGTGGGATGAGAAAGAACATGGAACGAAGGTGGAGATCAACGTCAACGGCCGCTATGTTGGCGGCAAGCAGTCCGTGCTCGAGTATCTGAAGCAAACGGCCATCGTCAATCCTCACGCCTCATTCTCCTTCACCGATCCGGAAGGGAAGACCTACATCTATCCCCGGGCGGCGGACAAGCTGCCCCCCGCCACGATAGAGATCAAGCCTCATCCCGAGGGGGTGGAGCTTGGCACGCTCATGAACATGGGCCGCGCTTCCCGCACGAGGAACCTGCGCGACTTCCTGAAGAACGATTTCTGCCGGGTGTCCGACCGCCTGGCAAAGGAGATCGCGGAGCGAGCGGGACTGCCCGAGACGACCAAGACCACCCAGCTGGACCTGGACAAGTACAAGGCTTTGCTAGGAGCGATGCAGTCGGTGAAGTACCTTCCTCCGCAGATGGACTGCCTTTCGCCCATCGGAGAAGCGCTCATCCGCAAGGGCCTGAAGAACGTCCTGGACGAGGCGAAGCCGGAGTTCTACACTCCCCCGGTCTCCAGGAGCCCCCGGGTCTACTCTGGCAATCCCTTCCAGGTGGAGGTGGGCATCGTCTACGGCGGAAATCTGACCGCGGACCAGCAGGTCACCATCCTGAGATTCGCGAACCGCGTGCCTTTGCTCTATCAGCAGGGAGGATGCGTGCTCACCAAGTCGGTGGAGGCGGTCGACTGGCGCCGCTACGGCCTGGAGCAGAGGGGTGGGAGCGGGATTCCATTTGGTCCAGCGATCATCCTGGTGCACATCGCGTGTACCAAGGTGCCTTTCACCTCGGAAGCGAAGGAGGCCGTGGCCAGCATCCCCGAGATCCAGACGGAGATCGAGCTGGCGCTGAGGGAATGCGGACGAAGGCTCAAGGTCCACCTGAACAAGAAGGAGACGAAGACCAAGACCAAGGCCAAGTTTGAGATCGTGCAGGAGATCCTCCCTCTCATCGCAGAGAAGTCGGCCAAGATCGTTCACCGGCCCGTGCCTTCCCTGAGCGGCACCATCACCAAGATCATGAACGTGGTCTGGATCGACGACTCGGTGGTCTACGAGAAGAAGCGGCACGTGGCCAAGATCGACATCTACAACTACACTCCCAGGCAGGTGCGCTTCAACCTTCATGCCGTGGTACCAGCGGGCTCATTGGACATGGAGGCCACCGACCCCAAACCAATGGAGGTCAAGGAGGACGGCAAGGTCACCTGGGAGTTGAGGCATATCCGTTCGACCGAGAAGCAGACCGTACGTTTGGTGCTGACCGGGCTCGATCCTGATCTCTACGACGAGAACGAGATCTATTCCAGCGGGATCGACCCGACCATGATCATCGGCGCTGACCCATTGCCAGGCGATTGGGATGTCGCCGGGCTCAAGGTGACCGAGGTACCTGCTGAGATTCCCGCCCTCAAAGAAGAAGAGGCCGAAGAGGAAGAAGTGGACTACGACGAGCAGACGGAGGCCTTGAGCGATGACTGAGGAAGGCAAGATCGCGGTCCAGAAGCTGTACGAGCTGGCGGAATCGATCTACGAGCAGATAGACGGCGGCAAGATACCCAAGATGGTCATCCCTCTGCGTACCAAGTCCAACATCCGCTTCGATCCGAAGCACAGCGTTTGGAAGTACGGCAACGCCAAAGGCGCCCGCACGGCCAAGAAGACCAAGGGCGCGCTCATGCTCCTGCGGACGATGTGCGTCATGGACCTGATCGAGGATATGATCAAAGGGAGCAAATCCTCCACTCTGAGGGAGATGTACTACATCTCCGAGGGCTGGGGCAAGGGCAAGTTCCATTCCCAGGACGAATCCAATCTTCTGGCCGAGGATTTGGAGATCGTCACCGGCCTGATGAGAGAGGATTTCAAGCTCCGGCCGGAGGAGAACGGCGCCAGCGTCATCGGAAACATCACCATCGAGGAGATGGACCGCAAAGGGAAGAAGAAGAGGATCAACTGCTTGGACGATGTCGGGGACTCCGGTTACGGCATCCCCTATAACGTGGAGAAGGACAAGGTGCAGATCCTCGAGGCCGGAGCGGATTTCATCATCGCCATCGAGACCGGCGGTATGTTCGACCGGTTGGTGGAGAACGGCTTCGCCGAGGATTATAATTCGGTGCTGGTGCACTTGAAAGGTCAGCCGGCTAGATCAACCAGAAGGTTCATCAAGCGCCTGCACGAGGAGATGCATTTGCCGGTCGTGGTATTCACCGATGGAGATCCCTGGTCCTTCCGCATCTTCGCCTCCGTGGCGTACGGAGCGATCAAGACCGCCCATATCTCAGAGTATCTGGCAACGCCGACGGCCGAGTTCATCGGCATCACCGCCTCGGACATAGAGAACTACAAGCTGCCGACGGACAAGCTGACGGAGCGGGACACCAAGGCGCTGGAAGCGGAGCTCAAGGACCCGCGCTTCGCGGACGAATTCTGGCGCAACGAGATCGACCTCATGCTCAAGCTGAACAAGAAGGCGGAGCAGCAGGCCCTGGCGAAGTACGGCCTGGACTACGTCACCGACAAGTATCTCCCGGAGAAGCTGGGCGAGCTTGGAATCGCCAAGTAGGATCGCTGGATCCACTAACCAAAGTTGCATATCCCCGGGCACGAATCCTATCGTCCGCCAGTGAGAGAAATGCAGGGAGAACGGGAGAGAATAGGCCGTATCCGGGGAGATAAGAGCATGCTCCGGGACTTCGTCTATCTTTTCCTGGACGATCTGAGGGCGGAGGAAGGCTGATGGACGACGGAGTGATCGAGACCAAAGGCCTTAGGAAGCAGTTCGACGAACTGGTGGCGGTCGAGTCCCTGGACCTGAGGATCCCCAAGGGAACGCTCTACGGGCTGATCGGTCCGAACGGGTCGGGCAAGACCACGGCCATCAAGATGCTGGTCGGTCTCTTGAAACCGACGGCGGGCCATGCCAAGATATTGGGCGAACCAGTCCCGGTGAAAACGAACCGCAGTAAGGTCGGCTACATGCCGCAAGAGATGGCCATATATCAGGACCTCACCGTGCACGAGAACCTGGAGTTCTTCGCCGGCCTCTACTCTGTTATTGGCGAGGCATCGCGCCGCAGGGAGGAAGAGGTGCTGCGGGTGGTGGACCTGGAACAGAGCAGGGATCGTCTGGTGTCGCATCTCAGCGGGGGGATGCGGCACCGGGTGTCCCTGGCTTGCGCCCTGATGCACGATCCCTTCGTCATTTTCCTGGACGAGCCAACAGTGGGTGTCGACCCGGAACTGAGGGTCGGCTTCTGGAAGTATTTCGCAGAGCTCAAGGCGCAGGGGAAGACGATAGTGCTCACGACGCACTACATGGACGAGGCGGTGCGCTGCGATGTTGTTGGCATGATGCGCCAGGGCGAGCTGATCGCCGAAGGGACGCCCCACGACCTCATGGAAAAGACATCGGTGTCAAATCTTGAGGATGCCTTCCTCACGATCGCCAGGAGGTCGAGGAAATGAACCTGCAGCGCATCTTGACCGTTTCCAGGAAGACGCTGCGCTCGCTGCGCCATGACCGCCGCACCGTCGCCTTCCTGGTACTCGTCCCCCTCCTGATGATCGCACTGTTCGGGTACACCTTCGGAGGCGACCTGAAGGATGTCAAGGTGGACATCGTGAACCTGGACCAGGGGGTACTCGGCCACGCGCTGGGAAACGACATCTCGCTCGAGCTTAGGAACACCAGCGTACTGAAGGTGGTCGATTACTGTGGCCCGGGAGTCCAGAACGCATCCGCGGTGTCATCGTCGTTGGAGAAGGTGAAGAGGGCCGAGATATGGGCCTGCGTCGTCATCGACCAAAACTTCACCGTCGAGGTGCTCAAGGGCGTCTTCAACATGAGCCATGGGCTGCCTGTGGTCCCGGCCAAAGTCCGAATCGATGTTGATTCGACCAATCCCAACATCGCCACCGCGATCGTGGCGGAGGTGCAGAAGGCGGTCCAGAGGGTCCTGACCGAGAGGTACGGCTTCGTGCCTCCGATAGGAATCGAGATGAGCAAGGTCTATGGCCAGGACGCCCGGTTCATCGATTTCTTCGCCCCCGGCGTTATGGGTCTGGCGGCGATGATGGTGACCTTCATGCTGTCCATCATCTCCTTCGTGCACGAGCGCTCCGCCTTCACATTGGAGCGCGTCCAGACCTCTCCGATCACGGAGGGTGAGTTCGTTGCCGGCTATGCCTTGGCCTTCGGCCTGGTGGGCCTTGTGCAATCGAGCGTGATATTGGGGGCGGCGATGCTGCTTTTCAACATCGAGATCGTCGGCTCGCCGTTGGCGGTCCTGTTCATCATCTTCCTTCTGGCCGTTGGGGTACAGGGATTAGGGTTCCTCCTCTCCACCCTGGCCCGGACCGAGTTCCAGGCGATCCAGTTCCTGCCTCTGATCCTCTTCCCCTCCATCCTCCTGGCCGGGGTCTTCTGGCCGCTGGAGGCGGTCCCGGAGGTGCTGCGACCGGTCTCGGGCTTCATCCCCCTGACCTATGCCGTGGACGCGAGCCGTTCGGTCATGATCCGCGGATGGGGGCCGGAACAGGTCTGGGTGCAATTGCTGATACTGGCCGCCTTCGCGGTGGCGATGCTGCTGCTCAGCGCCTTGAGCCTTAAAAGGAGAGGCTGAGGCTCAGCTCGCGGAATCGATGGCCTGGCGAATGCGCTCCAGCACGAACTCCTTGTCCAAGGTGGAAAGGAAATAGCCCAGGCGCGGCCCTTGCTTGCGGTCGATGAAGATGCGATACAGCACCTGGAAGCCGCCCTTCGCTCCGATGGCGCAGGACTTGGCGCTCTCATAGACCGAGTCGTGGATCTTGTCCCCGCTCCAATCGAGGCTCTGGAGCGACGTTAGGGCGCAGCGCAGGAAGTTGAGGTCGGCGTCCGTCAGCTCGACCTTAGGCATCTCCTGGCAGATGGTGCACTTGACCTCGTCCGGGGCGAAATTGGCGAGCCAGAAGCGCACGCATTCCACCCTCTGCCTCAGGAGCTCCACATCCTTCTGCTCCACCTCCGCCAGATGCTCGGTGCGCTTCAGCAGCGCGAGCACTCCGTCGAAGGAATCCGCGATCTGCACTATGGACACCAGATGCCGGTAAGGGATCTGCAATGGAATATGCTCTCTTGGACCGTCTGGCTGGCCAATCTCGTACGCCCGGAGGAGGTCTTTCTCCTTCTCGTCCACCCCGCCCTCGTAGTACATCTTCTCCACCCGGTCGTACTCATCCACCACGTCCAGGATGCCCAGCCCGGAGTCGTAGTCGATGTGCCTGTCGGGGTTGTAGCGCAGGAAGTTATAGTTCAGCACTGGAGCGGGGGTCATGCGCAATGCATCCACTCCCGTCACAGCCACGCCGGTGGATTTGTGCATCTGGCCCTTGCCCTTGAGCTGCACGAACTCGTATGGGATAGGGTAGGGAGGTTCATTGATGAGCACCTCCTTGGCGAATCTGACTCCGGTGTCGTACGAGCCTCCGGCCGCGGCATGGTCCTTGCCGAACGGTTCGCATGTGACGCCCAGTATCTTCCACTTGGCCGCCCACTCCAGCCTCCATGGCAGCTTGCCTTCCGCCTTTCGGATGTCGGCCTTGCCCTCTTCTCCGCAGTGGCAGGTGTACCTCACATACGGATACTCGTAGCCGAGGATCTTGCCGTTCGAGAGCCTTCCACACTTCGGACAGAGCGGCGAGTAGGGGAAGAAGTCCGGAGGCACGTCTCGCCCCGTCACCTCTCGCAGGATGCTCGCCACGATCTCCTTCTTCTGGATTATCGTGTCCGTGGCGGAAGCGAAATCGCCTATCTCATAGTGCTGGTGCGTCCAATGGATCTCCGGCTTGATGCCCAGCTCCTCGATGGACTGTAGGAATGGCATGATGAAGTGCTCGGCGTAACTCTTGTGCTGGCCGCACGGGCATGGAATGAGAGCTATCGGTTTTCCGACCTCGGACTCGTAGCTCTCCGGCAGGAAAGGATAGCGTTTGCGCAGCGGGTCGAAGGAGTCGACCAGGTAGATGAGCTTGGCGTCAGCGTTCTGTTGCTTCAGGGCCTTGAAGACCGCCTGGGCGGTGATGGCCTCGCGCAAGCTGCCCACGTGTATGAAGCCCGAGGGAGTTATGCCCGTCGAGATCAGCTGCTTCTGACCTCGGTCCATCAGCTCCTTTGCGACGACGTCCGCCCAATGCATAGTAACCTTCCGCGCAAAGCAGACGCGCGGATATTAATGTTGCTGCCCAGACGTGGGAGCGATGGCCAGGGATACGGTGCAAGGAGATCTGTCCGTAGACGGTCTTTAGAAAGATTACCCAGCCTACCGGAGACATGTTCTTGCCGGCGAGATATCCATCAGCACCTTCGGTCTCCGGTAACCATTATTTAAATAGTGGTTCGCGACAATGAGCGGAATGTGGAAGCCGGAAAGGCGGATTTCGCGCGGAGACTGGAAGCCGCGAGGGACTTACCAGAGATATTCGAGTTAGTGAAGAAGGCGGTAAGCCGGACCACGGGCATGGAACGTTCGGGTCTGATGCTCGGACTTACCAACCTGGGCGGTGGATTGGCGGGGTTCGTGGGCGCATACTATCCAGTGGCCACGAACATCATCGTCATGAACACCCTGCCGCTGAGACGGGTGAAGGAGACGGCCCCGCACCTCTACAAGCCATACGTGTTCCACATCCTGTTGCACGAGTACCTGCACACGCTCGGAATATTGGATGAGACGCAAGTGCGCGTCAAGGCGCAGGAGATTAGCGAGCAGACCTTCGGGACGGAGCACCCGGCGACGGAGATAGCCAAGGACCTATCCAAGTTCATGCCCAACCTGGTGTACCCGGTCTATGGCTGGCAGCCTCCTTCCGATCCGGGCCTAGAGCTGGTGAAGGACTTCGACCGCTCGAGCACCGACTCATACATATCCTGAAGCGTACGCTGTTCAAAAAGCATAAATACCGAAACTGACGATGCGAAGCTGGAATCAAGATGCCTAAGGAGAATAAGAAGAACACCGGTTTCCAGTCGGCGGCTGGTCTGATACGCTACTTCGACTCAGAGGACGAGAAGGCCTTCAAGATCAACCCCTATCTCATTCTTGTCGGAGCCGCGACATTAGTGGTCATCGTTGAGCTATGCAGGGTCATCTGGCCCACTTGAGCTCTATTCGATGTCCGCGCTACCTTATTTCCTACTACGGCCGCGATATGCCACTCTGCTCATAGCTGACGCAGGTCGACGCCCTTCATCTTCTTCGGCCGGTTCTTGCGATTGAAAGCGTAGGTGACGAGCCAGGGCGCTAGCAGCGTGGTAACCAAGGACATGGCCACCACCACGGTGAACAGGTCGTTCCCGATGACCCCGCTGCTCAGTCCGATGGACGCCACGATGATGCCCACCTCGCCCCTGGGGATCATGCCCACCCCAACCACCGCCGCTGACCGGGCGCCGAGCTTCCTTGCTCCCAGACCACAACCCACGAACTTGGTGATGATGGCGACCAGGATGACAGCCAGCATGAGGACGATGATGGCCGTGTTGGCGAACTCTCCCAGTTTGACCTGGATGCCGATGAATAGGAAGAAGAAGGGCACGAACAACTCATTGATCGGCCCGAACTTCTCTTCGGACTGCCAGACGTCCCGGAACTCGGCGAAGAGCATGCCCGCCAGGAATGCCCCGACGATGGCCGCCAGGTTGAGGTAGGATGCTAATGCGGAAAGGCCGAAGCAGACCAACAGCGCTAAAGGCAAGGGACTCCAGGCCTTGCGCGGCTTGCGCTTTTTGAGCACGTTCATCACCGGCGAAGAAGTGCGCACTTTGGGCAGAAGGGCGGAGATGTAGATGACGACCAACACGAAGGCCACGGCCAACGCAGCCACCACCGCTATGTCCGCCAGGTTCAGCGTGCCACCTTGAGCGATGCCGCTGATCATAGCCAAGACGATCAACCCCAGCACATCGTCGATGACCGCCGCCCCGATGATCACCCGTCCCTCTATGGACTCCATAACACCCAGGTCCTTGAGCACCCGGGCGGTGATGCCTACGCTCGTGGCAACCATCGCCGCGCCTATGAACAGCGCCTCGAGCGTGGTCCTGCCGAACAGGAACATGAGCGCCAAGCCGCTGAAGAAGGGGATGATGACGCCCAGCACGGCCACCAGGCTGGCCGTCCTCCCCACCTGTCTCAGCTCATGGAATGGTGTCACCAAGCCCACGGTGAAGAGAAGGAAGATCACTCCTAGCTCCGAGAACACGTTGAAAACCGGGATGCTGTTTGTATTGCTGAGGTCCAGAATGGTGAAGAGGCTGTAGCCGCTGATGAACAGATTGGCGATGATGATGCCCATGAGGATCTCGCCCACCACCGGCGGCACTTTGATCTTCTTGCAGACGTAGGCGGCGACCTGGGCTAGCAGGATCAGGAAGAACAGCTGTACTAGTATCAGCTCGACCAAGAGCGCATCCCGGACGATAATCCATCCTGGGGTATTTATATTCTTACCAGTAGAAACAATCCAATGGCTCGTTTTCCGGGGATTGCACCTCAAAGATTGTCGGCGCAAAAGTAATTAATACCCGGCCGGGATGGCAAGTGCGAGTGAGATAGATGTCGCTGTGGAAGAAAGTTCCATCCGGGCGGAGCCCGCCGGAGATCATAAACGTCATAGTCGAGACCCCCAAGGGCAGCAAGAACAAGTACGAGGTCTCCAAGGAGTACGACTGCATATTGCTGGACAGGGTGCTGCATTCCAGCGTGGTCTTTCCCCACGCTTATGGCCTGATCCCTCGCACCTACTTTGACGATGACGATCCCATGGACGCCATGGTCATGCTCAGCGAGCCAACGTTCCCGGGCTGCGTGGTCGAAGCCAGACCGATAGGCGTTCTGCGCATCAACGACGAGAAGGGGAAGGACGATAAGATCCTGGCAGTCGCGACCACCGACCCCCGCCTGAGCGAGTATTTGGAGCTGGAGGATGTCCCCCAGCACTACCTGGATGAGATAGTGGAGTTCTTCAAGACCTACAAGAAGCTGGAAGAGGGCAAGCACACTGACGTTCAAGGCTGGGCGGGCAAGCAGGAGGCGCTCAAGGAGATCGACTACGCCCTCAGCCTGTTCCGGAACAAGTTCGGCTACAAGTGATCGATGTTCGCGCGTCCTGACCTCAGAATTTGTCCGATGTGCCTCGGGAACGAGAGAGCCTCTCGAACCCCAGGAACATGAGGTAGCCGATGACGATCAACGCAAAGCCGACGAGCAGCTCCAGCAGCAGCAGACCTCCTATGTCCAGGGTGTTCGAGCCGGAGATGGCCATGCGCGCGGCGTCCGTCCCGTAGGTCATCGGTATGATGTATGACATCGGCTGTATCCAGCCAGGTAGGTACGAGATTGGAAAGTTCACTCCACAGAGAAGCAGTCCGATGAAGAGGAAGATGTTGGCGATGATCATCGACGTCCGCAGGTAGAGGCCAACCGAGCTGAGAAGCAGCCCTAGGCCGGTCATGGCGAATGTGGTGACGAGACAAACCAACGCCAGAGCGAGGAGGTCCGCGTGGGAGAAGTCCACGTTGAATAGGAACGCGGCATAGAAGAAGGCGATGACCACCGTGGCCAGGCCGTTCACGATCTGGAACATCGCCCGGCCTACGAAGATGGAAAAGCGGTTGCCCGGAGAGACCAGGATGCCTTGCAGGGTGCCCTGGTTCTTCTCCTCGCCTGTGATGTTGCAGACCGCGAAGACGCTCACGGCGGCGATGCTCTGCAGGGCGTTGCCCACTACCACATAGCTCACCCCCACCTCCGGATTCTTGACGTAGGTGGCGACGTAGGCGAAGAAGGCTATTTGGAAGAGGGACATGAAGAAGAGCTGCATGATCCACAAAGGAGGACTGAGCCAAGAGAACAACGCCTTCTTTGCCAGCACGGCCGAGCTCCAGAACACCCGCAGTGGATCGCTCGTGTATTCGACCATCTCAGAACCTCCCCAGGTTGGCGTCCCTTCTGGCCACAAGGTCGACCTGCCGGAAGAGCACGACGGCTATGGCTAGGTAGAACAGAGAGAGCATGGCCATGAACGCCAGGTCTCCCCAGTATCCTTGGGTGAAGCTGTAGGGCGTGGAGCCGAGGGCGGAGTATCTGATGGCATCTATGCCCCAGGTGGGGCCGAGGGAAAGGCTGAGCGGGCCGGTCCAATAGGGCAAGAGAGCGATGGGGAACATGCTTCCCGTTCCCACGTAGATAGGATATTCCAGGCCGTTCGTCAGAACGCTGGCGCTCCGGGTGAGCACGAAGGCGGAGCTGAACACCAGCCCCAGGCAGGCCAAGGAGAGCAGGGTAAGGGTGAACGCGAGCACGAACAGACCGGCATCTTGCAGCTGCACCGGCGCCTGGAACATGAACTCTGCGAAAACGAACACCAGCAGTCCGTTCACCACCCCGATGAGAGAGTTCCAGAGCGCTCGCCCGGCGATGATCCATACCAGGTTGGAGGGCGCGGCGAACACGCTCTCCAGGGTGCCCCACCACCGTTCCGACTGAATGGAAAACCCTGAGGAGTAGAGGGTGTTGCCCCACATGCCCATCATCCCCCCTCCCAGGACGGCATAGAGCACCACCGGCCCATCCGCATCCTTGAACATGAGCAGCGCCACCAACGTGAGCACGAAAGGCGCGATGATGTTGGGGATGAGCCACTGGGGTTCAGCGAAGAAGATGAGCGCCTGATGCTTGAAAGACGCATAAGTAGCTCGCAGCCTAGGCATGACCTTCCACCAGCCAGAGATAGGCATCCTCGAGCGTCGGCTCCTTGACCTTGACCCCGATGATGTTCAGACCCGGCAATGAACCGGCCACTTTGGCCAGCATCTCACCGGGGTCGGAGACCTGCAGGCGCATGATCTGCTTCCCCTCGCTCATGACCGCGCTCACGGCTTTCACTCCGGGGAGCGCCCGCATGGCCTCCAGCTCGACCTCGGTGATGCCGAACGCCTCCACCTCGATGACCGAGGTGTCCTTGATGAGCGACTTCAATCCCCGAGGGGTGTCGAGGGCGACGATGCGGCCTTTGGCGATCACTCCCACCCGGTCGCAGAGCTCGTCCGCCTCGAACATGTAGTGGGTGGTGAGCAGTATCGTCTTCCCTTTGGCCTTGAGGTCCCGTATCATGTTGCGGGTGTCTCGAGCCGCCTGCGGGTCCAAGCCTATGGTCGGCTCGTCCATGAAAATGAGCTCCGGGTCATGGACCAGGCCTTTGGCGATGTGCAGGCGCTGCTTCATGCCTCGCGAATAATCTTCCACCCTCTCATCGGCGCGGTCCTCCAGCCCCACCTGTTCCAGGACCTCCTTGATGTGCTTGTCCCGAATGCTCATCGGCACCCCATACAAGTCCGCGAAGTACCTTAGGTTCTGGCGGCCGGTGATGCGGTAGTAGAGCCCACGTTCTCCTCCGAGAATGAGGCCGATGCGCTTGCGCACTTCCAAGGATTGCTTGGAGACGTCGTAGCCGAGCACCTTGGCCTCGCCGGAGGTTGGCAACAGCAGGGTGGTGAGCACTTTGATGGTGGTGGTCTTTCCCGCCCCGTTTGGACCGAGAAGGCCGAAGAGCTCTCCCCGTCCGACCGAGAACGAGATGTGATCGATGGCCAGCGTCTCTTTCTTCTTCTTGCCCAGGAGGCCAGCGCTGCTCTTGTACACCCGGACGAGATCCTTGACCTCGATGACGTTTTCGTCCGCCACGCTATCCTCCCAAATCCGCCGAAAGCTTGGCAACTTAAGAAGCTTTCTCACGGGGGAATGAAAGAAAGCCGAACTAGGATTGCACGAACTTGACGTAGTCGATCTTGTCATCCCTCTGGAAGCTGAGGAGCATCTTCTGCACCACCTGTGAAGGTCCGCGGACGATGAAGACCTCCAGGCACTTCTGGTCCTTGAGGTGGGAATGGATCTGCGTGGCGACCACGTCCTGGTAGTTGTGTTTCAGATCATCCAGGCCGGGCTCGTTGTGGCTGCCGTGCACGACGACCAGAACGCCTTCCACATCGTCCTTCAAGCCCTCCCGATCGCGGACCTCTGCCTCCGCGGAACGCAGGCAGACGCGCACCGCCTCGCTCCTTCCCGAGAGACCGTTCGCCTTCTGCACCCGGTCCAGCAGTCTGAGGCTCTCCTCGTCCAGGGATATGGAAACGACGGGCATCAAAAAGGAATGAGCTTTCCAGCGTAAGTCATTTGCTAGGACGTGGCAACACCGGTCCCGCCCCTGGCATAGATTATAACTAACGCGAGGATGATTTGGCGAGGAAGGCATGATAATCGCTCGTATCCGAGGAAGATTGGGCAATCAGCTCTTCCAGTACGCCATGGCGAGAAGCTTGGCCTGGGAACGGGAGACGGAGCTCAGGCTCGACCTCACCCACTTCCTGTTCGAGGGATATGAGTGCCGATTACCGGCCTTCAAGACCAATCTCAGATTGGCCTCGCTGAGCGATATCAGCTGCCCGGTCCTGACCAGCCATCTGGTCCGGGCCGCGGGAAGGATGTCTGCAGACGGAGCGATGGAACGCCTTGATGCGAAAGCCACCCGTTCCGTTCCACGGTTCTCCAAGAGGGCTTACATCAGAGAGAGAACGAGATTCATCGGCTACGATGAGCAGGCCGCCAATTCCATCCTCACCTCTGGGGGCGATATCTACCTGGACGGTTTTTGGCAGAGCGAGAAGTGGTTCGAGAAGAGCCGTGATCGCATTCTTGATGAGCTCAGACTTGCCGCCGAACCTCCGAAGGAGATGATGAACTGGATCGAGAAGATGCATATGGAGGGTTCGGTGGCGTTGCACGTCCGGCGGGGAGACTATGCTCAACCTGGCACCGGCGAGATATACGGGGTCTGCGACGAGCGCTACTATCGCGCAGCGGAGAAGGCTATCTTGGAGCGTGTCAAATCACCTCACTTCTTCGTCTTCTCCGATGATCTGGCCTGGGCGAAGGACAATCTGAAGCTGCACTCTCCGTTCACGCTAGTTGAGACGCAGGAGCTGCAAGATCATCATGAGCTGCTCCTAATGAGCTCATGCCAGCACAACATCATATCCAACAGCACCTTCGGCTGGTGGGGGGCGTACCTGAACCGAGATCCCTCCAAAGTGGTCATCGCCCCGGAGAGATGGACGACGCCAGGCAGTGGAATGGAAGAGAACGGCGTCTTGCCGGCAAACTGGGTGAAGATCCCTTGATCCAGAAAAATCAGCACGTCTCTGCGCCGCGTAGCAGTATCCCTCGATCTCCCGGACTCCCTTGCTACCCTCAAAGTAGCCGCTCGATTCGTTGTATCTCTGAGGGTTGAAGAAGAACGCCTCCGAGCCGCCAATCGCTTTGCATCTGGGACCAGGCGTTCACATCATTCTGGTCATTTTCCATTGCCAACCTTCCTTCAACGGATCATGGACCGCGGCCTGGACGATGTCATTTCCCTTTCTTCTTCAGCGCCTTGTCCGCTTCTTCTTCGAGCTCTTCCAGCCTGGTGTAGTAATCTGGGAACTCGTTCAGATGTGCCAGGGCGATCTTGCCCGTCATGATCGGATCATCATCGGTGACGTTGGTCGCTGGACTGATCTTGCCGTGTTCAAGCTCCACGTCCAACCCCATCCTGAACTGCTCGACGTCGTAATCGATCCACGTGACACCTAGTTTCTTTCCGATCCGACTGGCTTCTTCCGTCGAGAAACGCTTCTTCTCTGTCATATCCGATCCCCTTTCTCCCAGCTTCAAACCCAATTCGGATATTTGGTCTTTCCCGAGCGGCTTAGAGGTGGGAATAGCAGAATATCCTGCCCGTTCAAGAAAAATGGCATCTGATAGTGGCAATAGGCGTCATTCCGTTCGGACCACCCTCCAGTTGTCAATGGATCCACCCGCCCTTCGAAATGGAATAGAACGGAAAGGGCTTGCCTTACCTCTTCCTCCGCATGATTTGGAGAGGATCGGACGAAGCCCGCCTAGATCATTGAAGCGGCAGTCAATGAAAGAGATTGAGATGCAAAGAGGTTCGTCCGCTGCCTACTTCATGCCCTTGCGCTTGCGCAGGACAAACAGCACCGCCACCAACAGTACCGCCACCAACACCAAGGCGATCGCGATCACTGCCACCAATATCAACATCGTGCTATCGCTGGCCGGACTGACGGGCTGAGGCACGAGGACGGAGACAGCAGGGCTCTGGGCGCCCTCGCCTACTACATTCACTGCGCCGACCTTGTACCAATAGGTCTGGCCGTTGGTCAGGCCTGTATCGGTGTAGGTCAGGCCAACGGGCGAGGCGATCAGGGAGTAGGTTCCGGTCTCGGTAGTGGAACGGTAGACATTGTAGTTTGTGATGGCGCTGCCGCCATTGTCGGCGGGGGCGGTCCATGCCAGGACTACCTGGGCGTTGCCCGGTATGGCGATAAATCCATTGGGAATACCAGGGACTACGGCTATGACCGCCCCCATCGTCAATCCATGGAAAACGCCCCCTGGGGCGGGAAAGTTCGAGGCGGCGTACGCATGGCCTGTTATTCCCACGGGCGTACTTAGGATCCAATTCGCACCAACCGTGGTCGGCGCAACGAGTCCTAAGAATGCTATTGATGTCAGGGAGGTGCAGACGGAGAACGCATTGTTCCCGATGGAGGTGACGCTGCTTCCTAAAGTCACGGAGGTCAGGGAGGTGCAGGAGGCGAACGCCCCGTTCCCAATGGATGTGACGCCGTTGGGGATGGTCACAGAGGTCAGGGAGGTGCAGTAGGAGAACGCATAGTTCCCGATGGAGGTGACGCCGCTCCCTATGGTCACGCAGGTCAGGGAGGTGCAGGAGGCGAACGCAGAGTTCCCGATGGACGTGACGCTGTCGGGGATGGTCACGGAGGTCAGGGAGGTGCAGTGGGAGAACGCAGAGTCCCCGATGGACGTGACGCTGTCGGGGATGGTCACGGAGGTCAGGGAGATGCAGTAGTAGAACGCAGAGCCCCCGATGGACGTGACGCTGCTGGGGATGGTGATGGAGGTAAGGGAGGTGCAGTCGGCGAACGTATAGTTCCCGATGGACGTGACGCTGTCGGGGATGGTCACGGAGGTCAGGGAGGTGCAGGAGGAGAACGCATAGTCCCCGATGGCCACCACGGGATGCCCACCCAATGTGGAGGGGATCGTGATCGCTCCGCCAGCGCCAGTGTATCCCGTGATAGTGGCAACGCCGCCGCTCACTGTATAGGTATAGTCGCCCTCTGAGTCTGCGGCCACCGTATCTGTGGCAACGACGAAGAACGCGCCTAACAGCACCAACGATACGAGAATCGCGCTATTCGCATGTATGCAGAATTCCTTTCTCATGGACCTACACACCCCGACATCATATGCCCATTTCTTCTCATGACGATTGATTCCAAATATACTTAGCATGGTTGTGGTCTTAATGGTTCGTCGACAAACACTGCGTAAGAAGGCATACTAAGGGTGTTGGAGGACGATCAGGTTTCATTCGTCGCCATCCAGTTCCAAGATCCCGGGTTTCATTGGATCATCCAGAATGAGGTTCGAATTGGAGTGCGAGCGTTTCAATCAAAATCCGGATAGATCGACTCATATTCCTGTCGAGACTACTTTTTAGCCCTCGCTCTTGCCAAAATGATAATGGCTGAGAATACTGTCAGAATAGCAATCACTCCAAATGCTCATTATTGACCATTAGACCGCTTGACCTGGCAGTCCGCGGGTATAGGAATGGCCGTTTTTGAGTTCTTTCGAGAACCACAATCGACGCCAACTGCCCAAGGTCCCGGGCCTTCAGGTCCCACAAGCGAAGCGGGCAGAGAAGAACGCTTTTCCGGGACTACCATAATCGGTGAGTTCGGGACATTCGGATTCGCCACGGAAACGAACGCATTGCATCCGACCTCCCAGAGCTGATCAGTGCATGAGACGCGTGACGGCTACGACTGCGAGTCAAGGTGCCAGCGGAACACTCCGCGTCTCCTAATTCACCCTCGTAGGTCCGGGCATGCTACCCACTTAAATACGAAATAAATTCATCATACCCGGGGCTCAAGATGGGGTATGGGATAGCGCTCGACCTCGGCACTTCCGGATATCGAACACATCTGGTTGACCTCAAGCAGAATGGCAGAATCATCTCAACCGCAATCACTATGCGACATCCTTTGCCGGGAGCCAATATCATGGACCATCTTCATTTCTGGCTCGAGAACGGATCGGAAGTTGGCCATGGTATCATCGCCGGGACCGTGGATAGACTGATATCGCTGCATAATGTCAGCCCAAACGAGATTGAACGGATGGGCATATGCGGAAACCCGGCACAGCTCTCGATGTTCGAGAACGTGGAAGTGCGTGACCTGGCCTATGCTGGACAGTCTCTGCTCAAGCGTCTGAACGTCGATGTGCCCTCACGGCGGGCACACACCGTGTCAGCTGAGGAATTGGACATTAAGTCCGTGCGCCCCGATGCGGAGGTACGCATACCACCATCAATCAGGCACGAAATTGGCGCAGACGCCCTGGCCATGATCATGAAATCTCATTTGTTGGACAATAAAGAAACCTGTATGGTGACCGACTATGGGACGAACGCCGAGATGGGGCTTTTTCACGATGGTGAACTCTACACGGGCTCGGCCGCTGCTGGACCAGCGATGGAAGGTCAGTCTATCGATTTCGGGATGCTTGCGGCCCCCCAAGCGATATCCGATGTTGTTGTCGAACCAGACGGTTCATGGACCAACAAGGTCTTGGATCAAGGCCTGGACGCCAGGATGGGAGATGTTGTAGACCCAATAGGCGGGGAGGTGAAGTTCCGCAGCGGAGTCAAGGCAAGAGGAATCACCGGAACTGGGGTGGTGGCGGTGGTCGCGAGCGGCCTAGAGACTGGAATCATCAAGTTGCCACATATCATCAGTCCAGACAAGAAGATACACCTTCAGGACCGAGTGATGATATCCGAGCACGACATAATGGAAGCTGGCAAAGCCATGGGAGCTATCCGCGCAGGGCATAAGACGCTGATTGAAGAGGTGGGTATTAGCGATCAGGATGTACAGACAATGTACTTGGCAGGTGCGTCAGGCACCTATGTCGATCCGATCAAGGCGCAGACGGTTGGGCTAGTGCCACGAATCATCGGGAAGACGGTTCAGATCGGCAACACTTCACTGATGATGGCCTACGATTTGCTCACGCAGGACGATGGAATGGATAGAATGCAGGCGACGGCTGACTCAATCGCATCGAAGCACATCATGTTCGCGACATCCAGAATCTTTGAAGACCTGTATGTGAACGAGATCGGCTATTGGCTCGAAGGGATGCCCATGGACAGATTCAACTCGCTACTCAAGAAGAACGGTTATCAGCCGATGCCAGAAATCAGACGGCCGAAGGCGACATTGAGAGTCGTGAATCGAGACATACCTGTAATCGGTCATCTAGGCCTCAAGACGTTGGAAGACATAGGAGTGTACCTGCTGAAGGAGTTCCAAGGCTGCCACGGCTGCAAGAAGTGCATGGGAGCGTGCCTAGAACGTGCCCTCCGGGTTGAGAAGACCGGGGAGGGCCATTTCAGAGTACGTATCGCCACCGAGTTCTGCCTCGGCACAGCTTGCAAGAAATGCGAGTCCATCTGCCCCGAAAACGTTTTCAAATTCAGCGATCTCGAAATAGTGAAGAGAACAGATAGCCAATGAGTCCTCCCAGAAATGCGTTGTGGTAGCTATTGGGCCAATTTCGACCGCATCGCGCGACATGATGTGGATCTTGGGCGTGCCAAAGTGGCATCCAGGAGTTCAATTGGCACTGACTGCAAGGAGAAACAACGATTTCAAAGCCTATGTCAAGAATCCTTGTCACTTCCCCTCTGCGCTGACCGGGTGGTGGATCCGGTGGATCGTTGAAGATTGCAGAGAACGGATGATTCTTGCTGCACAAACGCAATCTTCTGTGGCCAGACGATCTGGCAAGAATGTAGGGAAAAGCATTATTGCTGAGAGATGTATTCGGTTTCGATGGTAGCTTCCCTTTTCGCATACTTCATGGACAATCCGTCGCAGAGGTACACGATCTACCATATCTGGAAGATGTACTCTATCATTGTTGAAAGAGGATCCGTTGGCAGGAAAGAGCTGGCCGAGATCCTTGACCTGGGCGAGGGCACAGTGAGGACTATAATGGAGAAGATGAAGGAAGATGGGTCCATAGAGTTGTCAAGGCGGGGAGCCTCTATTACTGACCAGGGCCAAAGGAGACTGAGCAGCCTCGGCATCGAAATACGGCCAATTGAGATCGAGAACATAACACTCGGTGAAATTGACTGCGCCGTCCTCGCAAGATGCGTGGCACCTCTGGTGAAAGATGGCTGCGAACAGAGAGATGACGCAGTGAAAGCAGGTGCGATCGGCGCAACCACGCTCATAGCACTAGGCGGAAGAATGGTATTCCCGGGCGATGAGAAGTACCCCGACCAGTCGACTTCTGACAAGCTTAATCAGCTATTTCGAATCCGCGACGGGGACGCCTTGATAATTGGCACCGCCAATTCGTACGATGTGGCCGAGAAGGGCGCCGTGACAGCAGCGCTCAGACTCCACGCCCCTTCATTCAGATGCGGGAAGGAGAACGGCCTACTGTCGGAGTTTATGGACCCAGAAGACGTAAAATGCCTTGCCATTGCCATTCATGAGCTCGTAGGGTATATGCCCGTTGCGATAAGGACGAAGAACCAGCTTGGGGTCCTCTGCGAAGAAGGATTGATAGTCAGCGATAGGTACACAGGACCCTACCTGGAAGAGGCCTTAAGGACAGGCAAGACACTTAGGACTGTTCCCAAAATCGGACTGTACACGGGCGTGCCAGTTATCTGCGTCCCAATACAGAGGAAGGGGAAAGCGGTCTTAGTGATAGGACTGGTTGATTTGACGAAACTCTCCATCCATGACCTGATGGGGAGAATTAAGAGAGATGGACTTCAAATCCAATATAAAACCCCTGATTCGGTTTCAATCCAATAGCTGCTGCAGCTCTCACCGCTTGCAGGTCGTTTCTTTGAACTTTGCAGCGCGGAATGTCCGTAGATTGACTGGAAATTGTCTCCTCGACGGAGACTCATCAGCCACCTTGAGACGGGGTCTGGTATTGATCGTCTCACTTCCAAAACGGCATAGAGGGGAAGCCAACCACTTGCTGTATGACTAAGTTCTTCTCTCGGATAGGACGACTGATTCTGTTCCTTATTATCCCGAGAAGACTTGGAGTTGCAGGGTAATCGACCTCCCCTAATCTTCCGCATCATGAACATTCGTCCCCAAGTCAAGTATGCATTTATGGAGGTGAAACCCACCAGGAAGGTTTGGTGACCTGACGGTCTGCCTGTCAATGATGACCATCAATCTCAGGGGCAAGAGTGATGGGGTGGTTCTCGGCGTCGATAGGATGGACTGACCATCCAATTGGAAGTATTGTCCAGCCATGGAGTACCTTAAGTGTTAATGATGTCATGAAAGCGTAAGTCGAACGGGGAGAATAGCGTGAAGGAAGTCTCCTCATGCCTGTG
>JAPKYJ010000020.1 GCA_026394375.1 Methanomassiliicoccales archaeon | reverse complement strand
AACGTGGGCAAGATGCTCATCGGCATGCCGGGAATGCTGCCTTGCACGCCGCATGGGATCCAGGAGCTGCTGGTACGCAGCGGCAACAGCCCCGAGGGCAAGCACGTGGTGGTCGTGGGCCGCAGCAACATCGTCGGCAAGCCCGTCGCGGCCATACTCATGCAGAAGGCCAAGGGGGCGAACGCCACGGTGACGGTGTGCCACTCGGGAACGCAGAACTTGGTCTCGATAACCAAGCAGGCAGATATCCTGGTTGCTGCGATGGGCAGGCCCGCTTTCATCAAAGCGGACATGGTCAAGGACGGCGTCGTGGTCATCGATGTGGGGTCGAGCCGGGTGGACGATCCTTCCGCCAAGCACGGATACCGCCTGGTGGGGGATGTGGACTTCGAAGCGGTCTCGAGGAAGGCGAAGGCCATCACACCCGTGCCTGGTGGAGTAGGTCCAATGACCATCGCCATGCTCATGAGCAATACGGTGGCGGCAGCGGAAGAGCACTTCCGGCATGTGCAGAAGCGTAAGCGCTGAGAGGATGTGACACACCCTGGGACGATAGTTTTTACTAGCACGACCACATTCGAAGCTCGGCCTTGGCTCCGTCCATAGGCTTGCTTTGGAGATTTGACACATGGCCGCCATCGAAGTCAACAGACTGACCAAGAAGTACGGGCAGTTCCTAGCCCTGAAGGAGATCTCGTTCAGCGTGAAGGAGGGCGAGGTCTACGGCCTCATCGGTCCCAATGGGGCGGGAAAGACCACCACGCTGAGGGTTCTGAGCACGCTCTTGGAGGTCACGTCCGGCGAAGTGAAGATCTTCGGGCACGACCTGGTCAAGGAAGCCAACGAAGTGCGCAAGATAATCTCCTATCTGCCGGAGGACGCTGGCGCATACAAGAACATGACCGGACGGGAGTACTTGATTTTCATCTCCGCTTTCTTCGGCGAAAGCCAGGAGCGGAAAGATATGCTGGAGAGGGGGCTCAAGTTCGCCCACCTGAACGAGCGCATCGACGATAAGGTGGATACCTACAGCAAGGGCATGGCCCGCCGGCTGCTGGTGGCCAGAGCGCTGATGATCAGACCACGCCTGGCCATCCTGGACGAGCTCACGTCCGGGTTGGACGTCCTGAACGCGCAGGAGATACGCCGCACGGTCAAGACATCGGCGCAGCAAGGAATGACCATCCTCCTTTCCTCGCACAACATGCTCGAGGTGGAGCTCATGTGCGACCGCATCGCCCTCATCAACGACGGGATGGTCGTAGCCTCCGGCACGCCGAAAGAGCTGAAAGAGCAGTACGACGCCCCGAACATCGAAGAGGTCTTCGTCAAGGTGGTGACGAAATGAGCAGCCTGTCCAACATCATCAAGAAGGAGGTCAAGGAGCTTCTCACGCCCGGGACCTTGGTCCCGATCATCATCATGGCCCTCATCTTCGGTTCGCTTGGAGGCGCGATCGGAGGAGCGACAAGCAAGCTGAGCGAGAAGCCTATGGTAGGGGTCATCGATCAGGACCATTCCGTACTTTCACAATTCGTCTACTCCCAGCTCGACAAGAACAGCAAGATCGTCTATAACCAGAGCGACGTGCAAGCAGGCATCAAAGAGGTGAGCGCCAAGAACGGCGTGGCGCTCATAGTGCTTCAGAGCGACTTCCAGTCGAACATCACCAACAATCACTCGGCGAGCATCACGGTTGTCTGGATCATGAGAGGCGCGGGGATGGCTGATAGCTTTTCCATGGCACCAGTGCAGGCTGTGCTTGCTGTCATGACCATCAATCTCTCGCGATACATCATCGACCATCACGTCACCGAGAACTCGAGCGTCATACTGCAGCCCCTCAAGCGCCACGAGGACACCGAGTTCAAAGGTCGCATGATGGTGGGCATCAGCCCGGACGTCATCAGTTCGGTGGTCTCGCAGCAGGGCTTGGTGGTCCCGCTGATCGTCCTCATGGTCATCATCATGGCCGGGAGCATGGTCATCTCCTCCATGGGCATGGAAAAAGAGAACAAGACCCTGGAGACGCTGCTCACTCTGCCCGTCAGTCGCACGGCCATCGTCCTTGGCAAGCTGGTGGGCGCGGCCATCGTCGGCCTGGTGGTGGCGGGCATCTACATGGTCGGTATGGGCTACTACATGAGCTCGCTCATGATCAGTGCGCCGATCGACCTGGCCAAGTATGGCATGACCTTGGGCGCCTTCGACTACGTGCTGGTGGGCGTTTCGCTATTCTTGGCGTTGGTCTCGGCCCTGGCACTGTGCATGATCCTGGGCATCTTCACCAAGAACTACAAGGCGGCGCAGACCATGACGCTGCCAATCACACTGCTGGCGCTGATTCCCATGTTCGTCACCATGTTCACGGACTTCGACACCCTGCCCACGTCGATGCAGATAGGGCTGTTCGCCATCCCCTTCACGCATCCCATGATAGCGATGCGCGAACTGATGTTCGGCAACTCGGCCCTAGTGCTAGCGGGCATCGCCTACAACGCCATATTCGCGGTGGTGGCCATGTTCATCGCCGTGTCGTTGTTCCGCAAGGACATCCTCCTGACGGGAAGGGTCAAGAGCGCGCAAAGGTCGAGGGGCGGGATGTTGGTGCAAAGCATGTTCGGGAAGCGCAGGCGCTGAGCAAGACGCTGAAACCTTTTGCTCTTCATTCTCGTTCACTCTGACTCCAGGACGCCGCTTGAGAACTGCACGTCGACATCTTCTTCGGAAAAGGTTTAAAACGGACCGGGACATTGACGGAGCGAATGTTGCGCGAGTGCCAAGATCACGGCTATTTCCGAGGTGACACGTGTCCGATATGCGGCGATGCCGGCCGCTTCCTGATGAACGACCAGGAGCTGGAACAGATAGGCCGCACCATGGCTGGAGCGCTCAGGCACTTCCCGGAAAAGTTCGAGCTGACCATGGACTCACAAGGCTTCGTGCCCATGCGCGACTTCGTCAACGCGCTCAAGAAGCAAAGGGACAGATGGCATTGGGTCCGGCCGCATCATGTCATCGCTATCATCGAAACGGACCCCAAAGGCCGCTACCAGGTGAGCAACGATCTCATCCGGGCCACGTACGGTCATACCATCTCCCTCGAGCTCAATCTTCCCACCGACCATATCCCGGAGACGCTCTACTACCCGACCTCCAAGGAGGAAACGGACATCATCCTGGAAACCGGTCTGAAACCCTCGGACCGCAAGATGGTGCACCTTTCCAAGACCTACCAGGACGCCATGAACGCGGGGAAGGTGCGAGTGGAAGACCCCGTCATTCTGGAAGTGGACGCGAAACGGGCCGTGGACGAGGGCATCGTCATCCAGCGCGCTGGGAGGACCGTCTTCCTAGTGCAGGATATCTCCTCTCAATATCTCAAGCGCGCACCTACGCCAGAGGAACAGACCGAAGAGCTCGTGCCTAGCACGGAATGAGCATTTTCGTTCCGCCCACCCAAACATTCATTTTGGCCGTGCACGAGTATTGGGCGATGTTCGTTCGGGCCGACCGCCTGTTGTCCGAAGAGCCGGATTGGTTCTCAAAGCACGTCATAGGCTTCCACTGGGAGGGATTCGTTCCCCATCTGGAATACTTCGACCTGGAGGATCGAGAGCTCAAGGAACTTGATCTCCAGCATCTGGAGCTGATCGTCTCGGACACCTGCAGATGCGTCGGCTCTTTCAGCGATGATGGCTACGTCCCTTGCCCGAAGCACGCCAAGTTGACCAGGGGATTCGCTCAGTGCCCCACCTGCGCCGAGGTCTGGATCCCGGTGCAGGAGTGCATCTTTGAGCCGAGATGCAATGGCGAGCTATGCCAGGACAAGGACGCGAGTTTCTGCCGCAAGGCGCACATCGTTTACGCCGCGTTCCACGGCTACCTGGTCAAAGTGGGCATGACTGGTGGCACTCGCTTGAGGGAGAGGGCGATCGAGCAAGGGGCGGATGCGATCGTGCCATTGGTGCAAGTGCAGGGGAGGAAGAACGCCCGTTCCCTGGAGAAGGAGATCACCCGAAAGCTTCGGGCCAAGCAGGGCATCACCGGGCAGGACTTCTCGAAAGCGCTGCTGGTCAGGCAGAGCAAGAGGCGGCTGGAGGACCGCTACCGGACGTTGCTCCGGTCACTGGAAGGAGAGTATCCAGTCATGAACGCCGATCTGCAGTTGCTCTCCGACTATCCTATGCGCGTCACACTTGACGAACCCCCAATCCGGGTGGATACCGTCGGTCCGCATCAGGGAAAGGTGCTGGGCATCAAAGGCCGCTTCCTCATCTATGAGGATGATGGAGGGGAGGTCAAGATGCTAGAGCTGGCCGACCTACCGTCCAGACTTATCGAGACCGGACAAAAGGGATAACTAGCGGGAATGGTATCGCACCATCCCTTAGGCCAGGGAGCGATGATGAAATGAGCGTCACCCTCAGACCGGATGAAGTTACCGCAAGACATGGCAAGCTGTTCTGCCGGGGCGTCTTCACGCTAGTGGATGAGAAGAATGACGTCGCGCAGATCATCGAGGAATGCAGCGCCAAGGGACCGGTGGAATGGGATGCCGCCAACCGTAAGAGGGCGGGGGGAGCGATCACCAACATCAGGGTGGAGGGAACCACCCTCATCATGGACACCATCATCGGGGAGAGGCAGGTACGCTTCGGTCCGGCCTCCAAGGATGTGGGGGGACAGGGGCTCAAGGCCCTGAGGGTCGAAGGGGATCTGGTCAAGACCACCTGGGTCGGGCTGGCAGGAGCGAGCGTGGGCATTGGGGCCTGCTTGCCGCAAGGTCCTGGCACTATTTCCGCGGAGTATCCAGAGGATGCCAAGGTTGGCGGCGCGAACCGCATCGAGGTCACCATCGCCACGCCGAAGATGGTCCGTATAGTCTTTGGCGTGGATGACACCGATACGAAGGAGAAGGGAGCGTCGTGGGTGCTCATGCTGAAGTGCGCCCGCGCTTGCCCGATCGGTCACTTCCTGGAGCACAAGATAGTGCAGCTCAATCCGAAAGCTCCGGACAGAACCACGCAGTGCGTGGCCGTGGGCATATCCTTCGCCGTGGAACCGAAGGACGTGCCGGCGCTGAAGGACTTCGTCATCAAGTTCGTGCGCGAGAACACTCTCTCCCAGCACACGGCCATGGCCATCTTCTCCGGACTGAAGGTGCCGAAGGTGCTGGAAGACTACGGGCTGAGGGCGAAGCAGCACATCCTGAAGATCGAGGACGCCATGAAAGCGGCCGAGCAGGGGGAGCTGGAGATAGTGGAGATCACCGGCCGACGTGGAATGATCGGCGCTGTTGCGGGAGTGGGCTGCTTCGACATGGGCATGAGAGCGGCCATGCTGCCTGAGGATTGGGCCTGATCCCTTTCATTTCCTCGCTTTGACATTGATCCTTCGGAAGACCTCGAAGTAGCCTCCATCGACGTGGCTGTGCTCCAGGATGCTTGTGACCGCGTGCTTTTCGAACGCCGCGCGCTCTCTTCCTTCTGGCACTCGTTCTAGTAGCGGCACCAGCCCCATGCTCACGATGAACTTCGAAAACTCCTGCGCATTCTCGAAGGCTCGATCGGCATCCTGCATCCAGACCTCGATATCCCTGAAGCCCGCCGCTCTCAGCTTGATCTCATAGTCTCCGGCGCTTGGCATATGCCAGGGCCATTCGAAGCTGGCGAAGTACGAGGTGAACCTAGGATGGGACATGGCCTCGCGCATTCCCCGGAAAATGGAAGGGCAATTGCCGTCCCCGGCGAAGTTGAAGCGAAGGCATCCTCCTGGCTTGAGCGCTCGGTGCAGCCCTAGCAGAAACGTGTCTTGGTCCTTGATCCAGTGCAAGGCGGCATTCGAGAAAGCGAGGTCGAATACTTCGCTGAAATCCATGTGCGTCAGGTCCTGGAGGCGGAAGTCCAGGTTTGGAGCCCAGTTGCTCCTTGCGGTCTCGATCATCGAGGACGAATTGTCCAATCCCAGCACTCGGCCCCGAGGGACCCTACGGGCCAGTTCCGCCGAGAGCACTCCGTCCCCGCAACCCAGATCGATAATGCTCTCATCCCCTTTCAGCTGGAGCGAATCGATGACCGCCATGCCCCAGTCCTTCTGCGGCCTGGAGTGCGCCTTATAGTCCTCTCCATCGAAGTGGTATCCGTTCGCCATCTTCTCTCATCCAGCCACGCGCGTGATCGAGGCGGGCAACCCATACGGGACCGCAGGAAAAATAGATATCGCTGCAGCCTTTATTGAGCGACCGACCGAGTGAGGGAGTATCATCAAGAACGAGATCTCGCGGATGATAGCCAGCACCGCCTACCAGACCTACGAGAAGTCGCTGTTGAAGGAGGTGCGAGAGGGCCATGTGCCCAACCACGTGGCCATCATCATGGACGGTAACCGCCGCTTCGCCCGGGAGATCGGCCTTTCCACCACCGAAGGGCATGTCAAAGGCAAGGACAAGCTGGAAGAGGTCATGGAGTGGTGCCTGGAGCTGGACATACGCATCCTCACCGTCTACGCCTTCAGCACCGAGAACCTGAACCGGGAGCCTGGAGAGGTTGATTACCTATTGCGCATGTTCGAGGAGAACTTCTACAAGCTGGGAGATGAGGAACGCATCCACAAGCACGGCATCAAGGTGAGCGTGCTCGGGCAGAGGGAGCTGCTGCCGGAGAGGCTGCAGAAGGCCATCGAATATGCAGAGGCCAAGTCGGCATCATATAGCAACTACTTCTACAACATCGCCGTCGCTTACGGCTCCAGGCAGGAGATCATCCAGGCCATCAAGGCCATCGCCCAGAAGGTCAAAGATGGGGAGATGAGCGTGGACGATATCGACGAGAGCGTCGTCTCCAAGTCGTTGTACACCGCGCCATTTCCGGACCCGGACCTGATCTTGAGGACGTCCGGCGAGGAGCGGCTCTCGAACTTCCTGCTCTGGCAGCTTGCCTATGCCGAGCTGTACTTCACCGATGTCTACTGGCCCGGTTTCCGCAAAGTGGATTTCCTGAGAGCCATCCGGTCCTACCAATTGAGACAGAGGCGCTTCGGTAAGTGACCAGGGAAGAAACCAAAGTACTAATATGACCGTTCCATTTTTCGCCCCAAGGAGGCTGAAGGTTGGCCAGGCAAGACCTGATACTGATCCATGCACCAAGCGTGTACGACTTCAGGAAAGAGTTCCTGTTCTACGGTCCGGTCAGCGATCTGGTACCCTCGACGCCAGTCTTCGAGATGTACCCCTTCGGCTTCATGACCATCGCGGCGCATCTGCACTCCCTCGGCTATAGAGTGCGCATCGTCAACCTGGCCAGCATGATGTTGAACGACCGTAACCTGGACGTTCCGGCGTTCTTGAAGAAACTTGACGCTAAGACATTCGGAATCGACCTGCATTGGCTCCCTCACGCCCACGGTGCATTGGAGGTCGCGCGTCTCGTCAAGGAGCTGCATCCGGACTCGAAGGTGCTCATGGGCGGGTACTCGAGCACCTACTTCCATAAGGAATTGATAAGGTACCCTCAGGTCGACCTAGTGATGCGCGGCGACTCCACTGAGATACCGGTGGCAGAGCTATTGGCCGCCCTAGACGAGGGCAGCCCGCTGGAGAAGGTACAGAACCTCACTTGGAAGGAGGGAGAAAGGGTCACGGAGAACCCGATGACCTTCATTCCGGAGAACCTGGATTACATCGACGTCGACTACGGTTGGATCGTTCGATCGGTCATCCGCCATCGCGATCTGGAAGGGCACAAGCCGTTCAAGGACTGGGACCGGTACCCTTTGACCGTCGTTTTCACCGTAAGGGGCTGCTACCAGCAATGCCTGGAGTGCGGCGGCTCGTGTTCGGCCATGAACCACTTCCTAGGAAGGAGGAAGCCGGCGTTCCGCGCCCCGGAGAAGGTGGCCGAGGACATCTACCACATCCAGAATTTTCTAAAATCGCCCACCTTCGTCGTCGGAGACCTGAGGGCGGGAGGCAAGGATTACGCGACCCGCTTCTTCTCAGAAGCGAAGAGGCTGGGCATCGACAACCAGGTCGTCCTGGAGCTTTTCACACCAGCGAACAAGGAGTTCTTCCAATCCGCCCAGGGTTCGCTGTCCTCCTATTCAATAGAATTCTCTCCCGAATCCCATTCGGAGGAGGTGAGAATGGCGCTGGGGAGGAAGTATGACACCCCTTCGATAGAGAAGAGCGTCGTGAGCGCTCTCGCCAACGGCTGCCAGAGGTTCGACCTCTTCTTCATGGTCGGCCTCCCGAAGCAGGACAGGAAGAGCGCGCTGGAGAGCGCCGATTATTCCCGGCGCCTTTATTCGCTCGTCGCTAACGATAAGAGGCTGTTCGTCTTCACCTCCCCCCTGGCCCCGTTCCTCGACCCGGGGAGCTACGCCTTCGAGAATGCGGAAGAATCGGGCTATAAAGTGTTTGCCAGGACATTGGAGGAGCACCGGGCGAGATTGGTATCCCCCTCCTGGAAGTATGTCCTCTCCTATGAGACGAAATGGATGACACGCGACGATATCGTCGAAACATCCTACGACGCGGCGGATGTGCTGAACAAGGCGAGGTTCGATTGCGGCCTGATAGGCGACGATGAGCTGAAATGCCGCATCGACCGCACTGACATGGCCCGCCAGCTCATGCGCGAGATCGACGGCGTGATGGTAATTGCCGACCAGGCAAAGAGAGATGAAGGGTTCTCCAGGCTCCGCGAAAGGGCTCGGGATCTTATGGAATCGACCATATGCCAGAAGCGCGACTTGGAGTGGGAGACACCTGGAGTAATTAGAAGCTTTCCTAGGGCGGTGTTCGGGCTGGTGCGTTCGAAGCGGAAGAGCAAGTGAGCCTGCCTCTGACTTGTGACTTTTCTTCCTTTGGCGCTCGATCATTCCCATCATTATCTAATTAGATTTCAGTCAAAAAAAACGCGGGCAGGCAACTTTTGCCCTAGACCCGTGGGTCTTTCCCCCATCCAAGCCCATTCCCTCCTCCTTTTCTATGACAATTGGATTTGGACTGCCGTTGAACGATGGGAGATGCGAGCGCTAGAAGATATCCTAGCTCTTCTCGCCTAGCTCTTTCGACTTCTTTGCAGCGGCCTCGACCGCCTCGATGAACGCGCCCCGGACAGCTGCCTTCTCTAGAACCTTGAGGCCCTCGATTGTCGTCCCAGCGGGGGAAGCGACCATGTCCTTCAGGAATCCCGGATGTCCGTTGGTCTCCAGGACGGTCTTTGCAGCGCCCAACACGGTCTGCGCAGCTAGCTTCTGCGAGATGTCCCTCGGCAGTCCTGCCAGCACGCCGCCGTCCGCCATTGATTCGATGACCAGGTAGACGAACGCTGGCCCGCTGCCACTTAGACCTGTGACGGCGTCCAGCAGCTTCTCGTCCACTTGGAATGCTATCCCAACGGACTGCAGGATGCGCATCACCAGGTCCTTGTCATGCGGTTTGGCACACTTTCCCAGAGAGAATGCCGACGCGGACGCGGCGACGAGGCAGGGGTTGTTGGGCATGACCCTTATGACCCTGACACCGACGTTCAGCTTCGACTCGATGTATGAAATCCTAATGCCGGCGGCGATGGAGATGAGCAGGTGGTCAACGGTGAGGTAGGGTTTGAGCTCTTCCAAGACCGTTCCCATCTGTTGTGGCTTCACGGCCAGCACGATGATGTTCGCCGACTTCACGACCTCGACGTTGTCGGTGGTCGTCCTCGCGCCGATGGTCCGGGCGATGTATTCTTTTCGCTCAACGACTATCTCCCCGGCAGTGATCTCTTCTTTCATTGCAAGTCCAGCGGAGATGATGCCCTTCATTAGCGCCTCGGCCATATTGCCCGCGCCTATGAACCCAATCTTCATGACAATCAACCAATCCAGCCTGTGAAGGCTTGAGGAAAAAGACTATCTGTAAGATACTATTTAAACAGTTTGCGAGGGTCTGACACGCCCGTCCTGGCGTTGTGAAAAATGTCATCTCTTCAAGGCCAATAGGATTGCTTTCATGAATGCCGGAAGGTCAGCAGGAAAGTGTGATGTGATCAAGTTGCTGTCCACCACTACCTCTTGGTCAAGATAGCGTGCCCCGGCGTTCATAACATCGTCCTTTATCGACATGAAGCAAGTGACCTTCCTGCCCCTGAGGATGTTCGCCGAAGCCAGGACAGACCCGCCATGGTAAATTGCCGCCACCACCTTCCCTCCTGGAACATGCGCTTGACGAATTCGTTCACCGCCGGAAAGCGGCGTAGGCGGTCCGGGGCGAATCCACCTGGTATGACGACTGCGTCGAATTCTTCTTGATCCGTCATATCTGCCGAGATGTCGGCCTTGACCTCGTATCCGTGCTTGCTCTTGAACATCTCGCTTCTTCCTGATCCCACTATGGTGACAGAATGACCGGCCTCCTTCAACCGGATGAGCGGGTACTAAAGCTCCAGGTCCTCGTAGTCGTCCTCAGCTAGAATCGCCACCTTTTTCGGCATCATTGACCCCTTTTGGCTAAGCAGTCGGGGTGTTGACTATTTTCTCACGATTCCATCGTCGAGTCCGAGAAGCGTTAAATGGTGTTAAGCCAGAATCATCCTTGAGAATAGGGAGGAAGCAGCGGATATCGAGGGAGAAGGCGCTTTCCTCGCAGAGAAACGATGCAATTCATGCCCATCCAGTACAAATCTCGAAAGTTTAAATAATGGTAGAATATTGCCCCTATAATGCTCATTGACGACTATTATCCGGTGGCCGTCTTTGCACTGATAGCCATCCTGTTCCCGGCATTGGCTTTCTGGGCATCAAGGTTCTTCCGGCCGACGCGATTCCAGCCGCAGAAGAAGATGACCTACGAGTGCGGTGAACAGCCTATCGGGCACGGACAGATCCAATTCCACGTTCAATTCTACATATATGCCATCATTTTCGTCATTTTTGACATCGTGACCGTTTTCCTGATGATATGGGCGCTTGTGCTCGCTGACCTGAGCGACAACGCCAGGTGGTACATGGTGATCTTCCTGGTCCTGCTGGTCATCGGGGTCACATACGCTCTGAAGAAGGAGAAGATACTATGGATCTGAGCCTCGCTCCCAACGCCATCGCGATGTCCGCCCAGGAGTTCCTGGTATGGTCGAAGAACGTCATGGACCAACTATTGACGGCCTCGGGCGCGAAGAAGGCGGTTGACAAGATCACGGCGCCGATATGGAGCTGGGCGCTGCGCAACGCCAACTACCCTTTGCACTTCGGCGTCGCCTGCTGCGCCTTGGAAATGGCCGCCGCCTCCGGCTCGCGGTTCGATGCGGAGCGCTTGGGCATAATCTACAGGTCGTCCCCCAGGCAGACCGATGTCCTCCTAATCAACGGCTGGGTCACCGCCAAGCTGCGCCCGGACCTACGCCGCCTTTACGAACAAATGGCCGAACCTAGGTGGGTCGTGGCCATGGGCGAGTGCGCGATTTCTGGAGGCCCGTGGTATGACTCTTACAATGTCGTACAGGGCGTCGACACCTTCATCCCTGTGGATATCTACATCCCCGGCTGCCCGGTTCGTCCAGAAGCGATGATCGACGGGTTCATGAAGTTGCATAAGAAGATCCACAAGGAAATGAAGGGGACTTTCCTGGAAGACTGAGGTGGGGGAAGTGGCACAAAGAGCGGGATTGGCTGCCGGGGGCAAAACAGGCGAAATCGTTGCGAAGGAGCTTATCGATAGGTTCCCCGAATACGTTAAGATCACGAAGGTCACGCACAACCGCGTCTTCGCCATGGTGGACAAGGTCGGTCTGCTGAACGTGGCCAAGTTCATGAAGGACGCACTCGACTTCGACCACATTACCGCCGTGAGTGGCGTGGACTGGCTAGAGGAGAAGAAGATGTGGGCGGTGTACCATATCACTTCCTATTCGAACCGGGTGACGGCGGAGATAATCGTGGAGTTGCCCCGCGACAAGCCAGAGGTGGATTCGGTCACCCCACTTTGGGGCGGGGCGAACTGGCATGAGCGCGAGACCTACGATATGTTCGGCATCATTTTCATCGGCCATCCGAGACTGGAAAGGATATTGACGCCGGAGGGCACGGACTACTTCCCCTATCGAAAAGATTTCGTCGGCGGGAGGAGGGTTTAAATGGCCGAGATGTGGCTGAACATGGGTCCGCAGCATCCTATGACGCATGGTCTGTGGAACCTCAGAGTCAAAATCGATGGCGAGACCATAACCCAGGCTGAACCAATTATTGGATACCTGCACCGCGGCTGGGAGAAGCTCGCCGAGAACCGGATGTACCCGCAGATCATCCCCATGGCCGACAGGCTATGCTACGGTTCCTCCATGAGCTGGAGCCACCTGTACTGCTCGACCGTGGAGAACATGCTAGAGCTGGAGGTCCCGGAGCGCGCCAAGTACATCCGCACCATCGTGCTGGAAGCGCAGAGGATCGGCTCGCACTTGATGTGGCTCGCTGCTCTGGGAACTGACCTAGGCTCCTACACCATCTTCCTTTACTGCGTTAGGGAGAGGGAGCTGTTCCTCGACCTGATGCAGAATCTGTGCGGCGCAAGGCTGACATATAACTATACTCGGATCGGAGGCGTTCGCAACGACGTCCCGGCCAACTTCGAGCGCGACTTCACCCGTGTCTTGAAGGTTTTCGAGAAGCGGCTGGCAATCGTAGAGGCGCTTTGCGACGAGTCCGCGATCTTCCGAATGAGGATGGAGGATGTGGGGAAACTCACTGCGGAGCAGGCCAAGAACCTTGGCGTCACAGGGCCGAACTTGAGGGGCAGCGGCGTTGAATATGATATCCGCAAGGATGATCCCTATGAGGCGTACTCCGACATCGACTTCGATGTCTGCTACGAGACAGGCTGCGACGCCTTCGCCCGGTACCGCGTCAGAGTAGACGAGATGTACGAGTCCTGCAAGATCATAAGACAGGCGATTAAGAAGATTCCCCAGGGCCCCTACCGGGTCAAGCCTCCGCGCACCGCGCCCAAAGGCAAGGCCGGCTGGGCGCACGTGGAGGACCCGAGGGGCGAGGGGTTCATGTATGTCATCGGGAACGGCGATGACCACCCATACCGGTTGAAGGTGCGTTCCCCGGTATTCGTCTCGGTGAGCGCGGCGCCAGCGTATCTTGTCGGTTATAAGATCGCGGACGTGCCGGCGATCATGGGATCGATTGACATGTGCCTCGGGGAGACGGACCGGTGAGCAAATGAACGGCCTCTTCGAGTTCGCTTATGGCCTATCCCTCTGGCTGATGCAGGTAGTGGCCTGGATATTCAACTTTATCGGGCTGCACGATGTCGCTGACTGGTTCACATCCTCCGGCGTGGTCTATTTCCTAACGAACGCCGTGGCGGCGCTCATCGTCTTCATAGTGGGATTCTTGATCTCGATTACTTTCATTTGGGAAGAGAGGAAGATCCTGGGAAGGCTCATGGACCGCCGCGGTACCCAGGTGGGCGTCCTCGGCCTGTTCCAGAACTTCGCCGATGGTCTCAAGGCCTTCGTCAAGGAGATCATCATCCCTAAGGACGTCGACATCTGGGTCTATAACGCGGCACCAGTCATTCTGATTGGAATGTCCTGCATGATGATAGGGCTGATCCCTTTGAGCCCCGATTTTGCTCTGGCCAACCTTCAAACCGGATTGCTCCTGATCTTCGCCGTGTTCTCCATCGCCCCCTTCGCCATTTTGATCGGTGGATGGGCGTCGAACAACAAGTATACCGTCATGGGTGGGATGAGGGCGGCCGGACAGCTCATCGCCTATGAGGTCCCGTTGCTGCTCTCGGTTGCGAGCGTCGTGGTCTTGACGGGCACATTCAACCTGGGAGAGATCGTGGCGCAGCAGCAGAACATATGGTTCTTCATTCCTTTGATCCTCGGTTTCATCGTCTTCCTCACCTCCATCATCGCGGAGTTGGAGAGGATCCCGTTCGACCTGCCCGAAGCAGAGGCGGAGCTGGTCGAAGGCTGGATGACCGAGTACGGCGGCATGAGGTTTGGACTGATCATGCTGTCCGAGTATGTCCGCGGTTATGCGGCTTGCTCCGTCGCCGTCATATTGTTCCTGGGAGGCTGGAACGGCCCGTCGTTCATATGGCCGGAGATCTGGTTCATCCTCAAGGTGTTCATCCTCTTCGCCATATTCATCTGGGTGAGGGGAGCGTTGGTAAGGGTCACCACCAAGCAGATCCTGCACATCGGCTGGAAGGTCCTCATGCCTCTGGCGCTGATCAACCTGGGAATCGCTATCGCTATCAAGATGCTGGGGTGGCTCTAAATGTCAGATAAGAAGGACAGGAAGGAGAAGAGGCCAAGGGCGATCATGCTTAGGCCTATGGTGGTCACCATGAAGGAGACCATCAGGACCACCGTGAACACCCCCAACACCGTGCGCTACCCCTGGGAGAGGCTGATCATCGCAGACGGCTACCGCGGAAGACCCGGCCTGGTCATGGACAAGTGCATCGGCTGCGGCATCTGCGAGAAGATATGCCCGACCACCTGCATCGAGCTCGTCGAGGTGGAGCTTGAAGGCAAGGGCAAGGTCAAGCGGCCCCAGGTGAACCTCGGCCGCTGCATGATGTGCGGCTACTGCGCTGAGTACTGCCCCAAGAACGCCATGCTCGTGACCCCGGAATATGAGCTCGCTACTTATTCCAGACAAGACCTCATCTACGACCCGTTCCGACTGCAGTACGAGGACCGGCCTGGATGCGAGGTCGATCTGGTCGAGATCAAGCCTTCCGAACTGGGGACCGGAGCCAAGGGCCATAGCATCAAGGGAGCGACGGCGGGATTGCGGGACCTGCCCCAGGTAGAGGACAAGAAGTGCATCTCCTGCTCCAAGTGCGAGAAGGTGTGCCCGGCGGACGCGGTCACCATGATCGAAGTGGGCAAGAACGAGAAAGGCCGGCCGATCAAGCGCCCCAAGTTCGACGGGGAGAAGTGCGTGGCCTGCGAGCAATGCCTCGATAACTGCCCGAAACATGCCATAACGATGAAGGAGGTGTGATCATGCCTTTGGACTGGGAACTGATACTTTTTATCATCTTCTCCGCGGCCACGGTGTTCGCGGCGCTGATGGTGCTCTTCGCCAAGGAGATCGTGCGAAATGTGGTCTGGCTGGCGATCACTTTCATCGGCGTGGCCATGACCTTCATCTTCCTCGGTGCCGAGTACATAGCGGTCATCCAGATACTGGTTTACGTGGGCGCGGTGTGCGTGCTCATCCTCTTCGGGGTCATGCTGACCAAACGTCGTCTGTCAGGAGGTGGCAAGTGTGAAACATAAGCAGACCTGGGCCGCGGCCGTCTCGGCCATCGCCCTTCTGCTGGTGGTGCTGGGGAGCATCATCACCATCACCTGGGCGGGCACCTACACCGAGTTCACGACCAACGATGTGGGCAAGGCCATCTTCGAGACCTGGGGACCGACCCTGATCATCGTAGGGCTGCTAATGTTCGCTTCCATGCTTGGTGGCGTGTACATCGCACAGGAGGAGAAGGAATGATCCCGCAGGAGTACTTCCTGGTGCTCGCGGCGATCCTCTTCGTCATCGGCGCCTTCGGGGTGCTGACCCGGAGGAACGCCATCGTCGTGCTCATGTCCATCGAGCTCATGCTCAACGCGGCCAACATCAACTTCGTGACCTTCGCGGTCTACAACCACGACGTCTCCGGACAGGTGTTCGCATTGTTCTCGATCGCCATCGCCGCCGCCGAGGTGGCCGTGGGTCTAGCGATCCTCCTCAATCTGCAAAGGGCCTCTGACACGGTGGATCTGTCGGACCTCAACCTGCTGAGGTGGTAAGATGACCTTCGTAGAGTATTCCTGGCTGATCCCGATCTTTCCCATGGTGGGGCTGCTGCTGGTGGCGGCACTGGGCAAGAAGACGCCCGAGGGGGGCGGCTACTTCGCCGTCGGCGGCATCGCCGCTGCCATGGTGCTCTCGCTCCTGGTGGCCTACGAGTTCCTCACCGGCACTCGGGCGGTGGCCACGAACGAGATGATCTGGATCGACCTGGGCAATGGGCTCAGGCTCGACATGGGTTACTACGTCGACAACCTGACCACGGTCATGCTGATAGTGGTCTCGATCCTCTGCACGCTCATCCTCGTCTACTCCCTGGGATACATGCACGAGGAGGGGGAGAGGAAGCGCCGCTACTACGTGGAGATCTCCCTGTTCGTGACAGGCATGCTGGGCCTGGTGGTCTCGAGCAACTACCTGCAGATGTTCGTCTTCTGGGAAATCATGGGTCTGTGCTCGTACCTGCTCATCGGCTTCTGGTACTACAAGCCGTCAGCGGCAGCGGCGGCGAAGAAAGCGTTCCTGGTCACCAGGATCGGCGACATCCTGTTCATGATCGGCATCATCACGGTCTTCGCCTCCTTCGGCACGCTCAACTATCGCGAGCTGTTCGAGGCGCATGCCGTAGACACGAATCTTCTCACGTTCGGCATGTTCTGCGTGTTCGGCGGAGCGATAGGCAAGAGCGCACAGTTCCCGCTGCATGACTGGTTGCCGGACGCCATGGAAGGCCCGACCACCGTCTCGGCGTTAATCCATGCCGCGACCATGGTCAAGGCGGGCGTCTACCTGGTGGCGAGGTCGTTCCCCTTGATGGTACAGACCCCGGACGTGATGCTGTTCGTGGCCTGCATCGGCGGTTTCACCGCCATTTTCGCGGCCACCATGGCGCTCAACGGTCCCAATATCAAACGCGTTCTCGCTTACTCCACCATTTCCCAGCTGGGCTACATGTTCCTTGCCCTGGGAGCGGGCGGATACATGCTGGCCTTGGGTATGAAGGCGGAAGGGAGCGCGGGCTTCACCGCCGGCATGTTCCATCTCATCAACCACGCCTTCTTCAAGGCCCTGCTCTTCCTCGGCGCCGGCGCGGTCATCCATGCCGTGCATACTGAGGACATGAATAAGATGGGCGGGCTGCGTTCGAAGATGAAGATCACCTCACTGGTGATGCTCATCGGCGCCCTGTCCATTTCTGGCATACCTCCGCTGAGCGGTTTCTGGAGCAAGGACGAGATCCTGGCCACGGTCTTCACCGCGGGCAGCGAGAACTGGGTGTTCCTGCTGCTGTACGCCATGGGAGTGGTGACCGCGTTCCTCACCGCATTCTACATGTTCCGGCTCTGGTTCATGACCTTCACCGGACATGAGGGGGAGGCAGCGCACCATGCTCACGAAGCTCCCAAGACAATGACCGTTCCACTCGTGATACTGGCCTGCTTCGCCTTCGGCTCCGGCCTGGTGGTGCTGTTCGGCCTGGGCGGGGTGGTGTTCTTCGAAGAGGCGGAGATCAAGAGCGCCATGGACGTGCTCGTTGGCACGTTTGGTGACCCGCTGACCTACGTCTCCATAGCGGTCGCGGCGCTAGGCATCGGCCTGGCGTACCTAGCCTACTACAAGAAGAGCCTCAGCCTGAGCCGCTTCGCCACCGGAGGCTCGAAGAGGTTCTACGACCTGCTCCTGAACCGCTACTACTTCCCCCAGGGCTACAACGCCTTCGGGGTCAAGGTGGTCTACGGCTTCTCGCGCTTGGTCGACTGGTTCGACCAGAAGGTCATCGACGGCATCGTGAACGGCATCAGCTTCGTGGCCGTGAGGAGCGGCCAAGGACTGAGGAAGGTGCAGACCGGCATGGTCCAGACCTACGCCACCGTGGTGGTGGCAGCGCTCTCGGTGATACTGCTGCTCATGTACCTGATCGGAGGGCTGTGGTGATACCATGATGCAACTGCTGCAAGACATGCATATCCTGACCCTGCTGATCCTGGTACCGCTCATCGGCGCCCTGGTTACCTTCCTCTCTGGAAAGCACGCCAAAGCCTCCAAGTACGTGGCGTTGACGTTCTCCGCGGTCACCCTCATACTGGCCACCCTGCTCCTGCTCTACACCGACCTGGCCAAGCTGAACGTCAACGACTACCAGTACTACGAAAAGTTCGAGTGGATCAAGGCGTTGGGCGTCAACTTCGCCGTGGGAGTGGACGGCATCAGCGTGCCCATGGTCTGGCTGACCGCGCTGCTCTGCTTCCTGGCCATCCTCTTCTCCTGGGACGTCGAGAACCGGACCAAGGAGTACATGGGCCTCATGCTCGTCCTCGAGGTGGGCGTCATGGGCGTTTTCATGTCCCTGGACTACTTCATGTTCTACGTATTCTGGGAGATAGTGCTCATCCCCATGTTCTTCCTCATCAGTATATGGGGGGGACCAAGGCGCGAGTACGCCGCCATCAAGTTCTTCATCTATACCCACATCGCCTCGCTGGTCATGCTCCTGGCAATCTTCGCGCTCTACTTCCAGGCGCACCTGGGCAGCTTCGACATGATCTCCATACAGCAGCAAAACCCGTTCTTCGGGCGCGAGTTCCAGATCGCCATCTTCGCGGCGCTGTTCTTCGGCTTCGTGGTGAAGATGCCCATCGTACCGTTCCACACCTGGCTGCCGGATGCGCATGTGGAAGCGCCTACCGCTGGATCGGTGCTCCTGGCCGGATTGCTGCTGAAGATGGGCGCCTACGGCATCCTGAGGATCGCGTTGCCCACTCTGCCCACGGGCGCACATGAGCTGCAATGGCTGCTGCTCGCCATCGCCATCCTCTCCATCATGTACGGAGCGTTCGCCTCTCTGGCGCAGCGCGACCTGAAGAAGATGGTGGCTTTCTCGTCCATCTCGCACATGGGCCTGGTGTTGCTGGGCATCGCCACCCTGGGAACGATAGGCATCGCCGCGGGAGTGTTCCAGATGTTCGCCCACGGCCTCATCACGGCCATCCTCTTCATGGTGTGCGGCGTGGTGCAGCACAAGGCTGGCACCAGGGAGATCTCCAAGCTGGGAGGGCTGGCGGTGAAGGTGCCTTGGCTGGCCACTTTCATAATGATCGGGTTCATGGCCTCTCTAGGCCTCCCCGGTCTAGTGGGATTCGCGGCCGAGTTCGGCATCTTCTTCGCCACCTGGGAGGCGTTCAAGTGGATCCTGCTCATACCCATCATCTCGGTGGCGATCACCGCCGCCTACTACATATGGGCCATGCAGCGGACCATCTTCGGGCCGATGACCGACCGGATCGATACCTCGCATCTGCACGATGTCTCCTGGTACGAGGCTGCGCCACTGGCGGTTCTGTGCGTGTTCGTCATCCTCTTCGGGCTGTTCCCGTCGACCATGTTCGACATCATACGGCCGGCGGCGAGCGCCATCGCGCATCTCTTCCCCGGGGTGATCTGAAGTGACCGACTATTCGATGCTCTACCCCCTGATCGTCATGGCCGTGTTCGCCGTCGCCGCGCCTGCGGTGCGCGCCATCGGCAAATCGGATAGGGCCACTGCGGGATGGGCGATCGTCGGCATCGCCGTCTCCATGTACTTCGCCCTGAACTTCTTCATCTCCGGAAGCTCGAGAGGCGAGTTCGCCGGCCTGTTGCGCCTGGACGCGTTCTCGGCGCTGTTCATGCTGGTGTTCCAGTCGGTCGCTCTCTACGTTGTCATCGCTTCCATCAAGTACGTGGACAAGGAGAAGAACACCGGCGAGTACTATGCGCTCGTCCTGCTGGCGACCACCGGCATGATGGTCGTGGCCTCGTCGGTGGACCTCATCACGTTGTTCGTTGGTATCGAGCTTACCAGCCTGTCCTCCTACGCCTTGGTGGCCTTCCGCAAGAAGGACAAGAGGGGTGCGGAGGCGGCGGTGAAGTACTTCATCATCGGCGGCCTCTCGTCCGCACTGGCGCTGTTCGGCATCTCCCTGCTCTATGGGGCTGTGGGAGTGACCAACTTCTACGAGATCGGCGCCAAGCTCGCCTTGGTCTCGGGAACCATGCAGCCGGTCCTGATGCTGAGCGTGGTGCTCATCATGGCCGGCTTCGGCTTCAAGGTGGCCATCGTCCCGTTCCATATGTGGGCGCCCGATGTGTACGAGGGCGCGCCCACCACCATCACCGCCATGCTGGCCGCGGGAAGCAAGAAGATGGGTTTTGTGGCCCTGTTCAAAGTCTTCCTGTTGAGCATGGTGGCCATCCGGGCGGACTGGCAGCTCATGGCCGGTATACTGGCCATTGCGACCATGACCTTGGGCAACCTCATCGCCGTGCAGCAGACCAGCATCAAGCGCATGCTCGCCTACTCATCCATCGCTCAGGCGGGGTACATAATGATCGTGCTGCCCATCGCCGTGGTCGGCGACCCATCGCTGGCGAACTACAGCCTGCAAGGGGGTATATTCCACATCATCACCCACGCCTTCATGAAGGGAGGTGCTTTCATAGTCGTGGCCACGCTGAGCGTTGTGGCGTTGGGCGAGCAGATTTCGGACTACAAGGGGTTGAGCAAGCGCGCTCCCCTGATGGCTTTAGCCATGGCGGTGATGCTGTTCTCGCTTGCGGGCATACCTCCGCTGGCGGGCTTCGCCTCCAAGTTCGTGCTCTTCTCCGGACCGGTCTATGCCTCGCAGATCGGCGGCAACGAGTGGATGCTGTGGCTGGCCATAGCGGGCATATTGAACTCGGCTTTGTCCTTGTACTACTACGCCCGCATCGTGAAGTACATGTATGTGGACAAGGGACCCGAAGACAAGCTGAAGATGCCCGTGTCCATGAGCGTGGCGGTGGCGATCTGCTTCCTGGCCGTGGTCCTCATCGGTCTCTACCCGGAGCCAGTGCTGAAGGTGGCCGGGGAAGCGGCGAAGGCGTTCTTCCTTCCCTGACCTGGCGTTCTCTTGTGCCGGGTCCAAGGCCCTTCTCGGGCCACTTTTCTCTCTTCATTAACGCTCTCTGGCGAGGTAGCTGGCTCGCTCTCAACCCAGCCTGAACAATACCAGTTAGGGTTAAGTAGGGATGCACCGTTATGTTGCCGATAAAGTTGACCTGGGATGCCCCCATCAAGAGAGAAATGAAGCAGGTCGAAGAGGAGCTGCGCAAGAGCGTGCGCTCCGAGGAGCATCTCCTCACCGATATCTGCATGCACGTCATCGGCGCAGGGGGAAAACGCATCCGGCCGGGGATCGCGCTTCTCGCTTACAAGGCCGTGGACGGAAAGGAGATGGATAAGTTCATCGGCATCGCCGCCTCCTTCGAGCTCATCCACAGCGCCAGCCTCATCCACGACGATATCAACGATGCGGGCGATATCCGCCGAGGGAAGGTGGCCGCCTACAAGAAGTTCGGAGTGCAGAAAGCCCTCGTCGCAGGTGATTTCCTCTTCGTCCGCTCCTTCCGTCTCGGTGGCGCCTGGGACAAGCGGGTGGTGGAGATAATCTCCGATGCCTGCACCGCCACCGCCGAGAGCGAGATGCTGCAGAGCGCGCACGACTTCGACGCCAAGACCTCTAGGGACGTGTACATCAAGGTCATCGAGGGCAAGACCGCCAAGCCCATCGAGGCCGCCGCGCTGGTGGGAGCGTACCTGGGAAAGGCGACTGAAGAGCAGGCTCGGGCCCTGGGCGACTACGGCTTCAACCTCGGCATAGCATTCCAGATCATCGACGACATCCTCGACATCGACGGCAACGAGAAAGAGCTGGGAAAACCGAAGGGCATCGACCTCACCGACGGCAAGTCCACGCTGCCGCTGATATTCGCCATGAACGATCCTGAGGAGGGCAAGCGCATCTCCAAGATATTCGTGAAGCGCAAGAAGTCCCAGAAGGAGGTGAAGGAGGCTTTGTCCCTGATACTGAGGACCGACGCCATCCAGACCTCCAGGCGGGCGGCGCATGGATATGCGGAGAAGGCCAACGCCGCTCTTGATGTACTTCCAGACACGCCCTACAAGAAAGCCTTGAAGGAGCTCGCCCGCGTGGTGGTGAGCCGCCGCACCTGATCATTGAGGGGTTGATGACTTGATTGCCGGGGAGAAGGTGGACGTGGTGGTCGTAGGAGCTGGACCGGCCGGCAGCACGGCCGCCGAGCATGCCGCACGCAAAGGGGCGACCGTCATCCTTCTGGAAAGAAGGAAGGAGGTGGGCGTTCCGGTCCGATGCGGGGAGTTCATGCCTCAGTTGGACGAAGTCCGTACGATCTTTCCTCAGGCGGAGGACGTTTCGTCGCTATTCGATGTCCCCGCCGATCTGCGCCCGATGGAGACCGACCGCATACGCATCTACTCCCCCCGTCTAAGGCACTTCGAGATACCTTTCCAGGGCTACACCACCAACCGAGACCGTTTCGATCAACATCTGGCGAGGAAAGCAGAGAAGGCGGGAGCACGGTTGATCACCGGAGCCAGGGTCACTGGGCTCGAGGGCAGTCGCGTGCTGCTGGGCGAGGAGAGGGTCGAGGCCAAAGTGATAATAGGGGCTGATGGGCCGCTCTCCGTGATCGCCAAATCCCTTCAGCTAGAGCGTTCTTGGGACCTGTGCCCGGCCGTGGCCGCCTTCGCCAAGGGCGATTTCGAGCCGGTGCCAGAGATGTACTTCGGCAACATCTCGCCCGGCGGCTACGCCTGGGTCATTCCCAAGAAGGACGGTGCCAACGTAGGGTTGGGGGTCTCCAGGCTCTACGCCAAGGGCAAGCTGCTAGACTACTATCATTCCTTCATCACCTTCCGGAAGCTTTCCCCCGGCCCGGCCTCGGGAAAGATGGTCCCCATGTCCGGACCGATATCCAAGACGGTCTCCGGTAATGCCCTGGTGGTAGGGGACGCCGCTGGACAGGTCATGCCCGTCAGCGGTGGCGGCATTCCGATCGCCATCATCTGCGGTCGCATCGCGGGAGAGGTGGCGGCGGACGCGGCGCAGGGCCGGAGGCCGCTGACAGACTACGAGCAGGAATGGCGCCGGCAGGTAGGAGCTCCTCTTGCCACCGCCATGAGGACGAAACGAATAGCCATGCTGGCCTTCGGGAGCCAATGGCGATTGGAATGGGCCATGCGGTTACTCGGACCTAGGCGTATGGGCAAAGCGATCCGTTGCCGATCAGTTCTTCCGTGAGCGCACCGAGCGCAAGGAACTGCCGCAGATCGGGCATTCCTTGATCTCCTTGTCGAAGATCCGCCCGCAACCGATGCATTTGTACTTCCACTTGAGCACCCTCTTGATGCCCTTCATGCCGACAGGGCGATAGACGATGCCCAGGTACGCCGCCAGGTTCTGGATTGAATAGTCATCGGTCAGCAGCACCGCCTCCATGTCCAAGGCCAAGGCCAGCACATCCAGGTCCGTAGACGATATCCTGCCTGCGTCGCCGGTGCGTTGCGCCGCCTCTTTCACCTTCTTGATGGCGGCAGAGGTGGGTTCTGAGGTCCGAAGCAGATCGCCCCAGCGCTCCAAGCGCCGGTCTTTGTACTTCTCCAGCTCGCTCACCACCGAGGGGGTGACGAAGGCCTCCGATCCTGGGGGGAGGTCCTCCATTGAGAACAGCGCCGATGTATCAAGCACCAGCCTCCCGTCTTTTTCCATGCTATCCTCTCCTGAATGTGCGTCTTAACGGATTAAAGTTAAATATGGTCATCCTCATTCATCGGCACTATGCGCGAGATCCTCGTTGACCCCGAGGTCATCGAGTTCGTCAAGAACAGCGGACAGGACTATCGGGTCTCCACGGACTGCTCTGGACCGGTCATCCTCCCCACGGAGATAAAGCCTCCGAAGGATACGGACCTGAAGGTCAAGGCCGGGGAGCGCATTCTTTACATTTCCCGGGTGCAGGCGCGCTATCTCGAACGCGTGACCATGGGCATGATCTACGATTCCGCGCGCATGGCCAGCTGCGTCATGTATGAGGATCTTTGATCTCTGCCACATGATCGGCGGCGAAGGCCACCATCTCGTTCATATCCACTTTTGACTCCTCGTTCAGCAGACGATCTACCTTGGCCATGGTGACCGGCTTGGCGGGGACGATCTTGCATATGGACGGGCTGCGGGTCGATATCTCATAAGTGCCGATGCGCTTGGCTGTTGCCTCGATCTCGATCTTGTCCATGCCGATGAGCGGACGCAATACCAAGAAGTCAAGGCCGAGGGACTCGGCCCTCAGATTGTGCAGGGTCTGCGATGCCACCTGCCCGAGGGACTCCCCGGTGATGGTCGCTTCCGCGCTCAGCCTCTCGGCCACGGCCTTGGCCACCAAGAGCATCATGCGCTTGCAGAGCACGCATTGGAACCCTTTGCGGCAGTTCAGCGCGAACATCTCCTGGTTGCGGCCGTGTGGCGCCACGTATAACTTGATGTTCGTCCCGGTGGCATGCTGCAGCTCTTCTCGGATCTCCATGACCTTCTGCAGAGCGGTCTCGTCCGAGTAGGGCGAATTGTCCATATGCAGAAGGAGCACTTCCACTCCGCGCTTGGCCATTTGATATGCGGCCACGGGGGAATCGATGCCACCGGAGATTAGGCAGATCGCTCGCAAAGAGGCACCTTCGGTCATACGAAGCTTTCAGAATAGATAAAGGATGAGCGAGCTCGCTCAGTTGTTCAATCGGAGGTCATCGACCGACGACATGCCGGGATAGGGCATGTAGTCGTCCTCCTCTTCCTCCGACTCCACGATGATGGTGAAGAGCATGTTGACGATCTCGCGCATTTGCCTGAGCTCATCTTTCAGCTCCCTGATCTCCTTGGACAGATCTTCGTTCGTCTTCACCATTGCTTTCACCTTTCCGGAAATTCCTTTGTCGCGATATAGCCTTTTGCCTAGACTTCTGGGCCGCGCTTCATCCTATCTGAGAACGCTCATTCAGGATGCGATATTCGCAGCTCAGAAGTTCACGTCGCCGTAGTCGTCGGCGATCTTCCTCGTTTCATTGCGCTCGCAGTTGTTGCAGTACAATCCCTGTTCCACGCGCACCATTGGCGCGCGGCAGCGCCGGCACAGCGCCTTGATCACACCGAAATGGTCGCTGGCGGTCGTGAGTTGCACCGAGGGCTTAGCCTGCAGCACCTTGGCGCGGATGATATCGCTAGGTCTCATCTCTCGGCCCACGTCCTGCGTGTAGTCAGAGGCCAGTTTGGAGATGTGGATCGTGCCGTTGGTGTCGCCGGTGACCGCTCGCTCCTTTCCCTCTACGGCCACCACTTCGCAGATGGCCATGCAGTTCCGCACATCCGTCACCACGCAGAACACCGCCTCCCCGGGATTCAGCTCCGCCATGGGATTGCAGGGGCGCACCGCAGCGGTTCTCTCGTCATGGTCTAGTTCAAGCTCGCCCATCAGGGCGGCGAATACCTTCCCGTCCTCTTCGTAGGTGCCTTCGGCCGGCAGGAACTCCTCCGCCTCGGCCACCTCTTCACCTGGTAGAACGGGTCTCTTTTCCTTCATCGTCATTCACCTTTGTCTCTGGATGCGGACCAAGATCACGTCCACATCCCTCTTTGTCTTCTTATGGAATGCGAATGTATGAGGGATCTCGAATTTATACCTTTTCTGAATCGCACCCGAAGCGCCAACGGACGAGATCAGCCGGAGCACGAACTCCTCCGTTTCCGTCAGGTGCAGTGAGTAGGTGCAGGGGGCGACCTCGACCGCTTTCTCAAGGAACGGCCGGTCCGCTCGACGCGTCTGGGCACCGAAGGGCGGGTTCATGACCACCGTGTCCGCTCGTCCTTCGTAAGAGCGCACGTCGAATGTCAGGAAATCCACATCCACGCCCAGCTCAACGGCGTTGGATCGAGCTTGCTCTACCGCCACCGGGTCCACGTCCACGCCCGTGACCTTCTCCGCGCCCAGCATCGCGGCCGCGATGGACAACATGCCGGTGCCGCATCCCAGGTCCACCACCACCTTGTCCTGGATATCTCCCAGCGAATAGGCCAGGAAGAGCATGTCCGCCGCGATGGTGGCAGGGGTGGCGTATTGCTCCAATGGCGTCGATGGCGATCTGAAGGGACGGACGCACTGCAGCGCCATCTCCAGTTCCTTGCGCTTCATGAACAGGCTCACTGATTCAATCCCAGGTTTAGGAAGTCTGCGCTGGTGAGTATACCCACGATCTGCCCTTTGCGGGACACGAGCACCGCCTCCTCCCGCTGCAGATGCACCGAAGCGAGCTCGATCGGCGTGTCCTCGCTCAATATCGGAAATGGCGCGCTCATGACGTCCTCCACCCTCGTCTGCATGACCCCGTCATAGGTCTTGCGGCCATTGCGCGTCTCCTCGATGGTGTAGTCACGTATGGAATCGTCCGTTATCCCACCGACCACCCGATCGCCCACGATTACCGGCAACTGGGTGAAGCGGCCCTTCATCATCCGGTCCACGCACTCCGCCACCGTCTGCTCAGGAGTGACAATGATGACGCCTCTGGTGGCCAGGTCTCCCACGCTAAGCTGGGCTCCCAGTTTCACGCCTTCCACCTTACGCTTGCGCAGCACCTCTTCGAAAGCACCCAGGATCTTGCGGACATTGGAGTATGAGGGGTCGATGCTCCCTCGCTCGATCTTGGCGATGAGCGACTGGCTAACGCCCGCCATGGCTGCCAGTTCCCTCTGCGAGAGGTTGAGTCGCTTGCGCATCTGGCGGATCTTGTCAAGGTCCGGCAGTTGGGGTATGAGCCCCAGTCGTTGATTGGTCATGCTGGTCTCCTCCCAGGTAATCGTTCCTATCACGTGCCATTCGCGAACCCGCATAAATAATATTCCAATCATACTTCACTTGCCCGTGGCAGCGGCAAAACTGAGCAGGTAGCATTCCCACCTGGGTGGACGAAATCCCTTGCTTGGTGAGGTAGCGGTTCGAAATCTCACAATCCATGTCAAGAACGCAACGACAATCGTGTGCTGACTTCGCAATGCGCTATTCCTTTACGATTCAAGAGGGCAACAACGCTTAATAACCTCTTGATAAGTCAGTGGTTCGATGGAGCGGACCGCCGACCGCCTTGTCAGTGGAAGCATTCTGCACCAGGTTCAAATACGCGCCCTTTGTGGACGAGCATGGAGCTAGAAGTGATGAAGGTCCCTCGCGAACGTTGCGACGAGCACAACGTGTCTAATGCCATCACATCTCAGGTGGACCTGCCGATGGAGGAGCACTACGGCGCCACCCGACCTCCGAAGCTGCAGTACCAGATGGGGGGCTGTGGCATCGCCGGCTGCATGGACCTCTCCGGTGGCCGGCTGTCGGGCGACAAGATCGTCAAGATGCTGGAGACGATGGGGCAAGTGACCGATGAGGATATTCCTGAGCTGGAGACCGCGCTGCATGAGTTCGAGAAGGTTTTCAAGCAGACCGTTCCCCGGAACTGGGAGAAATGGGTCATGGTCCAGCCGACATCGAGCAGACCGTTCTCTGGCCATTACGATCCGACGTGCGTCTGAGATCAGATGCCAGGGAAGCGCAGCACCGAATCCAGAACGATGTGCAGTTCTGCGTCCTTCAGCCCCAAAGGCAGAATCTCTCTGTGAATGATCTCTTGCAGGGCGCGATTGTCACCAGCCAAGAGGCGGATCATCACTCTACGCCGGCCGCTGATCTGCAGCACTTCGGTCACGCCAGGCAGTCTGCTAAGCCCTTTGAGCTTGTTCGCGGCCGCCCCGTCTGTCATGTTGGCGAAGAGCAAGCCCTCCACGCTCATGCCTATACTCTCGGAGTTCACCACCGCCACGTAGCCTAGGATGACCTTGTCGTCCTCCAGGCGACGGATGCGGTCCCGGATGGTGGAGGCGGAACGGTGGAGCTTGGCCGCAACCTCATTGTGCGTGAGTTTGCCGTCGGTCATCAGTAGCTCGACTATCTTGCGATTCATTTCGTCGACCGCGACCATGCTCCTCCCTCCCTTGTACTATTACCAAGCCGTTCCATTATTATAGTTTTTTCATTAAAACCGTGGAATCCTCGGAATAAAAGGTCGAATAGCGACGAAGAGGCGTGTCGATTGATGCTCCAGAGGGGAGAAACGACCTAGACCGGTGTCTGCGGCCCTCAATCCAGCGAAATCTTGATCGTCTTCCTCAGAAAGGCGCAGCCTTCGCAAGGGATGTCCACGACGCAGCTCTCCCCGGACGAAATGCCCTTGAGGGCACAGAGGATGGCGTTGTCCAGCGGCCTGTATGGCGAGGAACGGCCATTTGCCTTGAGGAGGTCCTTTTCCGCGGCCGAGAGCGAATTGGTGCAGGCGCAGCCGTTATGCACGTAGCGCATGCAGCGACTCGCGTCGCTGGGGGAACAGGCATCACACCTCGTTCCAACCTTGGCCAGCGGTCCGAAGAGGTTGGCTAACGGATCGAACACGTTCACGCTCCTCTCCCGTCCCAGAGCGATGTAGACGGTGGATGGATGAGCGGGTGCGATGAGCTCCATGCGGGTGCCTCTCACCTTCTGCTCCTCCACCACTCTCCAGAACTCCCGGAGGTGGTCGTTCAGCTGGTAGACCAGCTGGTGATAGTCGATGGACAGCTCATCCGCTAGCTTCTGCTTCGATACCGGTCCGGAGAGGGCCATGCGGTAGAGCGACCGCAGAATATCCTTGCGCAGAGGATGGTTGACGATCGCCGTGTATGCCTCAGGATCGATGTGGGCGATCTCGATGCGGCAGCTGGAGGATGCGCTCACACCGCTGACAGGACAGCCTCCAATATTTAACTTCTATCCTTATCAGAGTGGTTTCGTCTGTTCCAGCTCAGTGCGCCGGATTTGGAAGCCATGACGCTCGTAGAAGCGAAACGCCTGCTCGTTGCCAGAAGCCACCCATAGCCGCTTCTTCCTTGCCCCTTGCTCGTCCAGCCACTTGATCGCGTTGCGCACGAGCCTGCTCCCGAGCCCCTGGCGGCGGAAGCCATCGTCCACATAGATCGACTCGATCTCACCCGCCCCATCTGGAGTGAGGGAGGTGATGCAATAGGCCACGTAGACCTTGCTGCCCTTCACCATCACCAACTCCACCCGCAGCTTCGTACCGGGCGGGCGACGATCGATCACCCTCCGCCTTTCCTGAAAGGTCATGTGCTCGTAGGTAGCGGCAAAATGCGTGGAACGTTCGATAAGATGCCGATTCAGTTCCGCCCACAAGGGCTCGACCTCGTCCAGGAGCTCCCAGCCGCCCATCGTGAACTCGAAATCCATCTTGCCTGCCTCGGTCGATCCCCTTTCAGCCAGCACCATCCTTCATGCGGAAGGTGGGATTCGGTCTGCCGGGAGAGAAGCAATCGTCCTGATACTGCACGTCCTTCGCCCCTTTGTTCTTGAGCGTTTCGAGCGCCGAAGCTCGCATGGCCTCCCGTAGCGGCTCCGGCGCTGATATCACCCGCGCGTTCAGGTTGATGGTGCAGTTGCCATGCACCTGACGAGAACCACGCACCCCGTCCACTCCCAGGCTCTCCATGACCAAGCTCATCTTGAGAGCATTCGTGGACGAGGAGAAGAGCAACTTCACGTGCGCTACCTCACCTGGACGATAGCGCTTCGAGACCGCGTTCAGGATGTTGAGCGAGAGCTCGTAGGAATCAATCTCCTCAGGCAGCTCGAAGCTGTAGGTTCCATTGTACCAGCCCAGCTCCGCCTCCGCCTGGGCGTAGAGCTCGTAGTCCACGTCCACCGGGCGCTTGAGGCTCTTGTCCCGGGAAATGACGAGCTGCGCGATCTGCTCCAGCCCGTGCTTGGTGATGGAAGAGTAGGGGATCACTCTCGCCCCTGCGTTCATGTCCTTCACCATGGACAGCAGACCCTTGACCTCGTCCGCCGGGAGCAGATCGGTCTTGGTGAGCACGATGACCTCCGCTTCCTGCACCTGGTGCTTGCGCAGATACGCTCCTAGCGATCCTTCCTCCTCCACGCCCTCAGAGATTCGGGTACTGTCGAGCAGTATCGTCAAGGGGGCGACGCTGAACTCGTTGGGAAAACGGAACTTGAGGGGCGCCACGACCGTCGCCAGAAGGTCCGTGCAGCTGCCCACTGGCTCGGCCATGATTATGTCCGGGCGCTTGGAGTCCACTAGCTTCCGGGCCGCACCCACGAAGTCAGGGAACTTGCAGCAGAAGCAGCCCTTCAGCACCTCGGCCGTGTCGATGCCCAGCTCCCGGGCATATTGCGTGTCCACCAGCACCTCTCCCTGGTCGTTGGTGATGATGGCCACGCTCTTGCCTTGGGCCATGAACTCCTTCGCTAGATTGGTCAGGAGCGTGGTCTTTCCCGCGCCCAGGAACCCCCCGATGATCGCTATCCTAGTGGCCAATGCCTATCCCTCGCAAGCAGTGCAGAAAAGGCATGAACTGATTAAACGATTTGCATTGCACACGAAATGCCATTATTTGATTCATCCCTCCAATAGTCAAAAAATATTCTCACGAGCGGTGAAACCTTTATCAATTTCCAGGCTAGCTAATGGTTTCAAACCGTTTTGAAATCGAAGTGCATCCAAGAGGAGAGGGTTCGAGTTGGCCGGTCGTGACAAGAAGAAATTGTCATTCCTGAACCGTTATCTCACCCTTTGGATCTTCCTGGCGATATTCCTGGGCGTGGGGCTGGGCGCCGCCGTGCCAGGCATCGCGGAGGCGCTCAACAGCCTCAGCATTGGGACGACCTCCATCCCCATCGCCATCGGCCTCATACTCATGATGTGGCCGCCCCTGGCCAGGGTCAAGTACGAAGAGCTGGGCCAGGTGGCCAAGCAGCCCGAGGCGAAGAGGATGTTCGGCACCTCCCTCGCCCTCAACTACCTGGTCGGGCCGATGCTCATGTTCGCGCTGGCCTGGATCTTCTTGCCCGATCTGCCGGAGTTCCGCATCGGCCTCATTCTCACTGGCATCGCTCGCTGCATCGCCATGGTCATAGTCTGGAACATGCTCGCGGAGGGGGATTCGGAGTACGCGGCCATCCTGGTCGCCCTCAACTCGATCTTCCAGATAGTGCTCTACTCCTTCTACGCCTACTTCCTCATCGCCGTCGCCTCCGATTGGGTCTCCGCCGGCTCGGGAAGGGTGGTGGAGATCAGCATCTGGGACGTGGCCAAGAGCGTGCTCATCTACCTGGGCGTTCCGTTCTTGGCCGGGTACTTGACGCGTTTCGTGCTTCTGCCTCGGAAGGGGACGCAGTGGTACGAGAACCGCTTCAACCCCGCATTCGGGAAGGTGTCGCTATTGGCATTGCTCTTCACCATCGTGGTCATGTTCTCGCTCAAGGGGCAGTACATCTTGCAGCAGCCGCTGGATGTCGTGAGGGTGGCCATACCTCTGGTCATCTACTTCCTCATCATGTTCTTCTTCTCCTTCTGGCTATCGATCAAGTTGCGGTTCGACTACCCGCATGCGACGGCGCAGAGCTTCACCGCCGCTAGCAACAATTTCGAGCTTGCTATCGCAGTCGCGATCGGGGTGTTCGGCATCCAGTCCCTGGTGGCCTTCGCCGCCGTCATCGGCCCGCTGATGGAGGTGCCCGTGCTCATATCGCTCGTGAACGTGGCATTCTGGATTCGACGTAGATACTACGGACCGGATGGAAAGGTGCAAAAGAAGTATGAAGGGGTTTGAGCCAGCCTAGGACATGCGTTCGGTAGTACCCGTGGATCAGGCGCATTTCATCCTGCGGTTCCCGATGTGGATGGCGGCGTTCACCCCGCCCATGATGAGCAGGGAGACGAACAGCAAACCCAGATTCTGGTAGAGGGTGAATTCGCCCGCATACTGGTACAGGTAGAAGGCCACCGCCAGCACCCATGTCACACCGGCAAATGCCGAGAGCGCGGAGCGACGCCGTCTTCCTGCCTCGTTCCCATGAGGCATGAACCGCATGCCGTAGCCGATCCACCAGGAAGCGTTCAGACCCACCAGCACCACCAGGCTCACCAGGAAAAGGGCGATGTTCTCCCAGATGCTGTAGTTACCAGCCAGGAAGAACAACCATGCCACCCCACCCGCCAGCCAGGTCGTGACCGATAGGATGGAAGCGGATATCCTCCAGCCCACTCCGCGGAACTCGCGATCGTCATGCATCCTTCCCTTGATCTTCTCTTCGAAATCGTCCATCGTGATTCCTCCTTGTCCGCAGGCTTCCCGCCTGCTTCCGGAACAGAAGAGGGTCGGTCACAATACTTGGAGGAAGTGAGCACATGTGACCAATGTTTGACCACGTTCAGAGGATTACTTCAGCGCTTGGCTAAAAGAGGTTCCAGACGTTCCAAGGCCCAGGACGCGCTCTTGCTCACGTAGACGCTCTTGTCCTGGAGGAGCTGTCTGAGGAGGCTTTCGGAGGAACGGAGGGCAACCGAGGTCCTCTCCGCCAGCCGCCCTAAGGCCCAGGCGGCCATGCCCCTTACCTGCGAGCTATCATCCTTCAACAGGGAGTTCAACTTCTCTGCCTCTTGTTCGTTGCCTATCTGCAGAGCAGCCATTTCGCCACCTGCCCAAGCGGCGTTCTCGCGCGACTCCTCGTCCTCATCCTCCATCAGACCGAGCACGGATGAGATCGGGTATTCGCCGGGGACCTTGTTCTGCGCCAACTTGCCGATGAGCCAAATGGCCTTCTTGCGCACCTCGGCGTTCTCGTGATTCAGCAACCGAGCCAATGGTCCGAGCGATGAAGCATCCCCCAACCTATGGCGCAACGCACTCTCCAAACGGTCCATGGCGACCAGCAGCGCGCCTGAATTGGCAGAATCCAGTTCTCGGTTGATCCCATTGATCTCTTTGTTGTCCATGCACGACCTCTTCGACCGTTCCCTCACTTCTTCGGCGGGGGCACTGGCTTCTCCTTGTAGAACTCGCAGGCGGGGTAGTCTCGCTCCCTGACGCACATCTCGTAGTCCTGTTGCCCAAGAATATCGTGCTTGATGCGTCTGGCCTTGCAGGAAGCGCACCGCCCGTCTTCCGCGTGCCAGAGACAGCGAATCTTGATTGCCTCAGGAGAGGTCATCGAGGCCAAATCGACTTGGCTAGATAAAGAGTGCAGGGTTCGATGTTCATTGAATCACAGGAACGAAGGCGGCATCATTATCCATTTGGGGCGTCTGCGGAGGCAGACGTATTGAAAAAGGAGGCGAGGACCAATGCGCTTGGAAGCGACTCGAAGTGGACGGGACTGGATGATGATGGAGCAGCCAGTGGCGAAGATTACCAAGATCTTCCTTTGAACCTGTCGTCAAGAAACGCCATGACCACAGAATGTACTAGCCCGGAGGTACCCGTGCCTTTCAATCGTTCTGACCTTTCCGAGCGTACCAATCGATCGTCGTTCTGAGACCATCCTCGATATCGCATTTGGGCGCAAAGCCAAATGCTCCCGCTGCCTTCTCGATGGCGGCCAGGGAATCCTTCACGTCTCCCTCCCTCGCCTGTAGATGCACCGTCTGGACCTCTCTCCCTAAAAGCTTCCCGATGAGATGCGCCAGCTCATTGACCGTGGTTCGCCTTCCTGATCCAATGTTGAAGATTCCCCGACAATCCGATTCGAGAGCCTTGAGGTTCGCTTGCACGACATCCTCTATGTAGATGAAGTCCCGACTCTGTCGTCCATCCCCAAAGATGGTCATCGCCTCGTCCTTGAGAGCGCGCTCGATGAATCGGGGGATGACCGCTGCGTATTCCGATTTGGGGTCTTGCCTCGGACCGTAGACGTTGAAGTAACGCAGGCTGACGTTCCTCATATCGAAGAGCTCGTTGAAGGCCTGGCAATATCCTTCGCCTGTCAGTTTTGATACCGCGTACACAGATTTCGGGCGTGGGGTCATCTCTTCTGTCTCTGGCTGCTCTGGCGTATCCCCATAGACGGCCGAAGAGGATGCGAACACTACCTTCCTTATCCCCGCCTTCTTCGCGGCCAGAAGGACTTCCAGAGTGCCGTTCACGTTGACCAGGTTCGTCGTTCTCGGGTCCTCCATCGACCGCTGCACGGAGGCGATAGCGGCGTGGTGGATGACCGCGTCGGCATCCTTCGCCAGATCGGCAAGAAGCTCACTTTCGAGGATCGACCCCTCAACGAAGTTGAACCCTTTCGAGGTCGTCAGGTGCTCAAGGTTCTTCGACCTGCTCATTGGCAGACGGTCAAGAGCTATCACCTCGTACCCGCGCTCCAAGAGCCCGTCGCAGATGTTCGAACCGATGAATCCCGCGGCCCCAGTCACGAGCATCCTGTTTATCTTCATCTGCTGAAACGGAACGATTCGGACGGTAATAAGGTTCTTGCCTTCCTCACGGTATTAGATCGCAGACGTCAGCCTAGCGATAGATGGGGGCGACCCAACGTTGTGCTTCGTGATCGCCACGTCGCTATGGTCTAGCCTATTTGCCTGTGATCCTCCCCATATCAAGCCACCGTCGGGTGAGCTTCTTGTCTCGAATGCCCGCGATTATCTTTCTTCCTCGCCCGCATATCGCCATCGCCCATTTGGCACCGAGATTACGAAGCGAGCACCTTTTCCAGGCTCTCCGTTCTCTTCAATGCCGATTCCCGTGATGTGAAATACTTCTCTTGCGAAGTGAAGGCCTAGGCCCGTATGCTTGCCATACCCACGCTCGAAAATCTTGCCCTTTTCATCAACAGGGACGCCCACCCCATCGTCCTCGCATATGATCTTGAGCACTTCGCCTTCCATCTCGGACGAGAAACGCATCAACGTCGCATGCACGCCGTGACGGGCGGAGTTGTCAGCGATGCTCTGCAGAACCTTGACCAGCATGGGATCAGCGAAGATCTCCACCTCCGGAAGTTGGTTCTCCAACCAGAAGCCCATGGACGTGAGGTTAGGGTCCAAGGTGTCCACCACAGCATGGACGTTGTGCCATGCTGGTTCGCGGACCCCCATCTCCTGGTAGTCCTTGGTGAATTCGATCGTGGATTCGATGTTTCTCGTCACTCCCAAGGCCTTCTTCCTCAGTTCATTGGCCTTTAGCGGGTCTCGGCTGTCGTTCGCCAATTCCAGGTAGCCGCGCATGGACATGATCTGATTGCGGATGTCGTGCCGTGTGATGCTGGTCATCAATTGCAACTTGCGGTTTGCTTCCCGCAGCGCCTCCTCCGCACGCTTCTTTTTGACCACTTGCGTGATCGCATTCCCCAGCTCCGCGAATTGTGCTGTAACGTTACCGCCCTTCTGAAGATAGGAATCAGCGCCGTTGTTCAGTGCTTCGATGACCACCTCCTCTCGTCCTTTGCCGGTGAAGAGGATGAACGGGATTAGGACGCCCGTGGACCGAAGCGATTTGAGGAGTTGGATGCCGTCCATTCCTGGCATTTGATAGTCGGATACGATCACATCGTAGGCCTTCTGGTCCAAGGATTGCAGAGTCTCTTGTGCCGAGAAGACCGTATCAACGACCATTTCATGTGACTGCTCCAGGAATTGCTTGGCCACACTGCATAGAGGTGGTTCGTCATCCACTAGAAGCGCAAGGATCATTGCTTCTCCTTGTGTGGTCATGATATTGGGGCCCGATTAAATCGTTTGCTATCATGGATATGCCTGGATGATGTCTCAGAAACGAGTCGAGGCAGCAATTCACTCCCAAACCCCACCAGGCGAGGCCGGTCCCAAGGCGATTCCTAGATTGTTCCCGCCCAAGCCGAAAATGAGCGGATGGACCATTTGGGACCAGAATATGAATCATTGAGGTTTGAATAGGAGTGGGCTCAGCCGGATTCGAACCGGCGACCTTCTGCGTGTGAGGCAAACGTCATAGCCGCTAGACCATGAGCCCGGATGGCAAGCGGGAACAATGTGCAGACCATATTAAAGGCTGACGGTGACCCTATTCCGTGATCACCTGGGTGGCTCTGAAGACACCGTCATTGAAGAGGAGCGAGAAATACCCGGTCTTATGATTGGTGGAACGCATCTTCACCGCCCTTATCCTCCTTTGAATGTCCGTCTCACCTAGCTCATGCAGCTTGAGCGTAATGACCGAGTCGGCCAGGTATCCTTCGTCGTACTTGTTCTCGAACATCTTGTCCGGGGCCGTCTCGGAAAGGAGGAAGGTGGTGATGCCCAGGTTCCGCAGCCACTCGAAGAGAAAGAAGAGCTCCGTCCTGCGGTTCTCGCCCATCTGCGCCGCCATCTCCAGTACGTCCATAGAGTCTACGACCAGTAACTCGTAGTTCAGGGAGTGCTTCAGGCTCTCGGCGTACATCTTGAAGACCTGCATCCAGGTACCTTTGGCGCTCAGCTGCGTCAGCGACTTGCGGATGAGCCCTAGGTCCAGAATGTGCACGCACTCCTTGACCTCCTCCTTGTCCATGCCCATGCAATGCATCTGTTGCAGGAGGTTCTCGCGCGATTGCTCGAGCGTCATGTAGACGCTTTTTGTCTTGTTCTGGAGCGCGTTCTGATAGAGGATGCTGTAGGAGACCGAGGATTTCATCGTGCCCGGGGTTCCGGTGATGAGCACCACGTGCCCTTTCGGTATGCCGCCCTGCAATGATTCATCGAAGTTCTGAATGTAGGTGCGCACGCGCTCGATCTGCAGACCACTTCCTCCTGAGAGGTGGCATTATACCCTTTGACAATATTAGGCTTTTCTATCGCCACTGTCGAATTTTGATAACCAGCTATTTGCCTGAATCGACCAGGGGCAGGGAGAACTTGAACTCCGTGCCAGTGTGGTAGAATGCGTAGTAGCGGGAATCGTTCTGCATGCCCCGCATCTTCACGCACCTCAGCCATCGATAGACTTTGGCGTCGTCGAACTCCTTCATCTGCATCTCCACCACGCCGTCCGCCAGATAGGTCTCGCCTTGCACGCTCTGGAAAAGGACCTCGATGGGCTTTTCCGTGATCACCAGGACGGTGATCTTCAACTCCTTGAACCAGTCGAACAGATCCTTCATGCTCTCCCGGGTGAACTCGAACTGGGCCATGCTCTTGAACGATTCCAGGGAATCGAGCACGAAGAAGTCGAAGGGCATCTGCGCATGGACGTTCCTCACATAGCGCATCATGATGGCCCTCCAGTCACCGGGCTCATTGGCGGTGGCCTTGCGCAGATCCACCATATCCACTACCACCATCCCCCCGGCCGTATCCTTCAAAGACATTCCCATGCGCTCCATCTGCCTGATTAGAGAGTCGCGCTTCTGTTCCAAGGAGAAGTACATCGACCGCTTGGCACTCTTGACGGCGGCGCGATGCAGGATGTAGTATGAGAGTGTGCTCTTCATCGTTCCCGCGGGACCGTTCACGATGACCACATGTCCGACCGGGATGCCCCCACCCAGGATGAAGTCCAGGCGCTCGTCCTTGGTCGAGATTACCGCCGTATCTGGATGCTGCAAAGGCGTCCCGAATTGCTCTTCCAGTTCCTTCCCCAGCTGGGCGACGGCCTGCGCCACCTCCTCCTCGGTCAGCTCTTTACGCTCCTCTTGTACCGGCTCTAGCTCCTCCACCTCTTTAGGAGTGTCTGAGACCGCCGCGGCG
>JAPKYJ010000019.1 GCA_026394375.1 Methanomassiliicoccales archaeon | reverse complement strand
GTCGATGATCTCTCCAGCATCCCCGGCGTGAAGGACAGCAAGACGCTGATGGTCGTCTCCACCTTCAAGGAGAGGGGCGACCTGAAGTTCGAGCCGGAAGGCTCCAAGGAGAACGGGAAGTAACACGGTCATATGACCGATTAGGTGAGATTATGGATTCGAGGTTGAGACAGATCATCGAGGTGCTGGACCAGCTGGCCGAGGACACCTCGGTGCCCAGGAACATCAGACGTGGCGCCACCTCGGCGAAGGAGCGCTTGCTGCAGACAAAAGAGGCCATGGACGTCAGGGCCGCCAGCGCGATATTCATCCTCGATGACCTGGCCAACGACCCTAACATTCCCTTGCACGGGCGGACGTTGATCTGGAACCTCATCAGTCAATTGGAAACCATAAAGTGATCCTCTTGGCGGGAATCATGGCCCGCCTTTCGGCCCTCTCCTATCCAACCACGCCAGCAAGAAAAGTTTATCAACGCGCGGGGGATTAGTTCAAGGCGCTCAAGCGGCTGTGGTCTAGTGGTTATGACCGGAGCTTCCCAAGCTTCTAACTCGGGTTCGAATCCCGGCAGCCGCACTCTCGTGTCTATCCAGACAATTATTTTCTGATTTCAATCAAAAGGGAAATCGAATCGCTACGTCCAGCAAACCTATTTCCCTCTTTTTTCTTTTTCTATCCGTTTCCCTTGTCTGTCAAATATATCAGAACCGTCAGACGTACAAGTGGAGAAGCACGCGGGTTGGAATGACATGGCCTTGAGTATTATCTACGGTCGGCCCTGTTGCAAAAGTCTCATGACCAGAACTCCACTCGCATAGCCAGCTGAATTAGATCAAACAGAGCGAGCTTGACCCGAACCTCATTTCTTCGACCGTTTTCCGACCGACATCGAAGACGATATCCGAGCAGCGCTCCAATCATGCTGAAGACCGTTTCAGCATGATCCAGCGCCTCTTCGGTTACCGCTTGAGGTGCCGTTCCGAGAACGGCAGGAAGAATGAGGTCCAGGCGAAGCTCTCAATGTTCAACCTTTTCTTACTGGCTAGGAACGGTTTCCTTTGGAACGATTAGTTTAGCAACAGAGTCTGAAATAATTTCGGGATACTACAAAGAAAATTGAAAAAAGTGAAAAAGGGAAACCCTCATTTCTTCGAGGGTTTCTTTGCGAGGCGGAAAATTGCGGCAGCTACTATTCCGGCAACTACCACGATTATCAGAATAATCGCCCAGAGCGGTAATCCTGAGGAGGCTGGGGCCGCACCAGTGGTAAAGGTCCATGTGTAATTACTGGCCAGTGCATTGCCGGCCAGGTCCATGGCCCCGGTCGTGATCGTGGCGTTATAGACGGTGTTGTATGCGAGATCGACTGCCGGCGTAAAGGTCGCCGTGACGCCAGCGTAGGTCACCGCTCCTGAAACAGGGGTTGCCCCTTGCTTCAAGATAAATGTGGCGGTGGTTATCGTTAAGGGGTCCATCGCCTCACTGAAGGTTGCGGTCATTGCACCGTTGATTGCCACACCCGTGGCAGCGTTGGCCGGGACTGTGAGAGTCACTGTCGGTGCGATGATGTCTGGGGCCGCACCTGTGGTAAAGCTCCATACATAGTCACTTGCCAGTGCATTGCCGGCCAGGTCCTTGGCCCCGGTCGTGATCGTGGCGTTATAGACGGTGTTGTATGCGAGATCGACTGCCGGCGTAAAGGTCGCCGTTAAGCCAGAGTAGGTCACAGTGCCTGAAACAGGCGTGACCCCATGCACCAAGGTGAATGTGGAACTGGTGATCGTCAAGTTATCCATCGCTTCACTGAAGCTGGCGGCCATTGCACTGTTGACGGCCACACCTGTGGCAGCATTAGCCGGGACTGTGAGAGTCACGGTGGGTGCGGTGATATCTTTAGGCATAGTGATGGCATTGGCGTCGCAGGTGACCACAGTCTGTGCCAGCGCTCTGCCGTTAAGCGTTGCGCCAGTATTCAGCACAATCGCTGTTTGATCCAGGATATTTCCATAGAAGACAGATGTTGTTCCAAGTGTCGTTTGGCCAGCGACTTGCCAGAAGATGTTATTTGCCTGCGCATCGTCACTTAAGATAACCTGCGTAGCAGAGCTGATATCGAGATTTTGCGCTATCTGGAATATCCATACATCATTTGAGCTTCCCGAGAGGGTGACATCTGTTGGTATTGTCACGCCACTGCTCCATTTGTAGAGGCCGGGGACTAATGTCATTCCGCCGATATTTCCAGCTCCAAGTTCAGTATAATCCGGTAAAGTTCGTCCGGCGGCATCAGTGTACGCTGTTTCCATGTCGCTTATAGCTGTAGTCATAACAGTTGGAGTTGGAGGCGCATAGTCGGCTGCATAAACGTTTCCGGTAACCAAAGATGATGTCGCGAATTGATTGGAGGAATCCATTATTAAATCGAATCCAGTTATGTAGCTCGCGGCTGCTGGGCTCACTCCAATATTTCCAACAATCGAGGTGGTTCCAGTGGTTGAGATCCCTGATTTTGCTAGAATGACGAAATTGCCGGCCGACCCAAGGTCAACTGGCGCTTGTATTGATGTACCGGTGGTAAAGCCTGGGCCGTCCATGCCCCCTGCACCGGCTCGGATGCTCTTGCCCGGAGCTGACTGGCCTTGCATCATGCCTCCGCCAGCAAGGATGGAGGCGGAGAGGAGGGATAGGATGCTGAGGGCCAGCAGCGCGGGCAGGATCATCTTGAAGGCTCGTGCTCCCTTTCTCATGGTTGCTGCGAGTACGTGGCGACACTTAAGTGGTTTATGGTGCAAGCCTCGAACCGACTGGTACGAGCTTCGAACTTTGTGTTTGGCCGATCATCTGGATGTCCGGGTGTGGAATAGCTTTGCGTGGACTACGATATGGACGCAACCCGATGTGACCAGCGGAGGTTGGCAGCTTGCATCATTACCGATTCCGACCAACAGCTCGAAGGTCAGCTTCTTCTTCAGTGAAGACACAGTAGGCTTTGGCCCATATGAGGGCGTCTATGTCGACGACATCGTGATTGCTGGCACTGACGTGACCCCTCCCGTTTCTTTAGTCGGTTCGATGCCAAGCTGCACCAACTCAACCGTAGTTCCAATTCCGTTCATCGCCTCCGATACCGGAGGCGGTTCAGTTGCGTACGTTGAGCTATTCTTCAGAAAAGGGACATCTGGGGCGTTCACACGATATGCGCCTTCTGGAAACCCTTCAGGTCATTGGTCTTCCAGCCCGATTCTATTCGATCCCTCATCATCCGGCGGAGATGGTGTCTATGGTTTCTACACTATAATAGCTACGGATGACTTAGGAAACGTCGAGCAGGCGCCAACCAGCCCTGATGCGACGACGACCTATGACACGCTGCCACCTTCAACCTCGCTAGGACTAACGGGTGTGGAGGGGTCGAGCGGCTGGTACAGGTCTCAAGTGAATGCGACCCTGGTTGCAGGGGATACCACGAGCGGAGTTCACAAGACATTCTTCAGTATTGATTCTGGGGCTTTTTCCGAGTATGCAACTCAATTGATGGTCTCAGCCGATGGCGTCCACGCCCTTCAGTATTATTCAACAGACCTGGCGGGCAACGTGGAATCCACCCGTAGTATGGTCTTGAAGATAGACAAGACTCCGTCGCTTATCACAATGCATCAAAGCAACGGAAGCATCTTCACTTCTAGCTCAGTCTCTATCTTGTGGGCGTGTGCTGACAGCACAAGCGGAATCAGTCAGACCGTTACCATTCTCGACGATGGAACGCCGATCACGCACTCCGCTTCTTCCTATGCGGCTGAAATCTCCACGCCCCTGTCCGGCCTTCACGACGGCCAACATCAGTTGGTTGTCCGGGTCATCGACGATGCTGGTAACGTCGCGGAGAAATCAATCTCGTTCAATGTGGACACCAATCTGCTAAGCCCAACCGGACCGATGGGAGCAATTCCGCTGGTCTTGATAGTCGTGGTGCTAGTCCTTGTAAGCGTGGTCGTGGTCCATTACCTTCGGAAAAGGAGGGTTGGAAGTAGCTAGGATACACCCCGTGAAATTTGCCTGGGCAGTTTCGGGCCGTCACCGGTTCCTTCCCGGCTTCTCACCCGGACCCGCGCTCGATCCGTCGGTCAAGCGGGTACGAAGTAGGAATCAAGCGGGAAAGAATGCCCCAGATTCCATCTTGAAGCCGGATCGAAGCCGGATTTAAGCCCCTAAAAAGTTCATTACTTCGTGCGGAATGCGTGATTCCTTTGGTATTCCTCGATGAACATGAGCGGCGAGCCTAGCGCTTCCCAAGGTACGAAACCGTTCCTTATCGTCCTGCCCCTATTCAACTGTCACAACCGTCATTCTGTCACCACAGACGGCTATTTGCTCTACGGATGATAGGTACATCGACATCGTACTTCGACGAAGGCCCCTCCTTCGCGGTCCTCTAGGACGACAGGCGCTGAACTTACGGATGCAAACCTAACCGGGGCCAGATAACAAATAATGATTATATCGTCAAAGTGCCGGATTTAGTTTTGCAACAAGACCATTCATGATAGAATCGTTTTTTCGTATGTACCTACATACATAGTCAGGATGCGATTCTAATGGCTGGAGGAAGAGCGGGGGATAGGGCCCGGAACAATGGCGCCAATGTCGGCTTCGTCGGAATGCTCCGGTCAAGGGGCTTGAATGACGAGGGCATAATGCACGAAGTATGTGCGCTGAACAGCCTCCTGAAGTTCATCGGGAATGGTGCGGTTGAGAAAGCGAAAATCAGAGTGCCTACCGCATTTCCGAAGCAAAGCAAGGAGCGTCTGCCTCCGATGACTGGTGAAGAGCGTGCCCTGATAATCAGGACAGCCGAGACGGTCCCTGACAACGATTGGAAAAGGCTTGAGGCCTACGCTATGACCGTCATGGCAATCTGTTCCGGTGTAAGATCCAAGGAACTGAGGCTAACCAACCTCAGCGACTTGGACATGAACACATGGACGCTTCACGCAGAAGAGGTCAAAGGCAAAGGCAGGTATGGGAGGCCGAGAGACCCACCGATAGACCCAGACGGACACCGATTCATTGAGCGTTACGTCAGGGTGAGAAATCGGGTGGTGTCCAAGAACTGCCCAGACAATCAGGCCCTATTTCCGGCGTTAGGTGACCGTCACGGGGACGGTTATTTTGTGACGAACAGCCTGGCGAGACTCAGGGCGATTGTCAAGGAAGAAACGGGCGTGGAGTTCGATGGTAGAACGTGCCGCCGTACCTATGCTCAGAAATGCATTGACGATGGCATGCCAGTCGAGAATGTATCTCTCTTCCTTGGGCATAAAACATCCAAGACCACAGAGGAATCTTATTGCCGTAAGAAGCCTGAAAAGGCGATAGCGGAGGCTCGATGTACCTGGGCAGAGCAGGATGCAAAAAAACATTCACCTGTTCCAAGGGTTAAAGAGCAACCGAGACTGGAAAACAATTCCCTCTTGATTGAAAAAGAAAAATGGATTGCTGGCTATGCATGAGAGTAAGGCCCGGCAGCCGCACTCTCCCTGCCCCGGTGTCGTCCTGGCATGTCCGAGTGCTGGTTCATCGCTGGTCGGGTTCTTCGCCAGCTTCCAGCCTCCGTGTGGATCTCTGTGAGCAGCCAGGCCTCTTCTTCGTTGATCTCATCCAACCAGCGCCTCCATTCCTCCCTATCACGAATCTGAGGGGAGAAATGGGCATACATCACAAGCTATTGGAGGAGGCGGCTTTTGGTTTTTGGCGGAGCTTGTACCCGACACCTTCGAACTCTGCCACCACGCCCTCTTCTGAATGAACGGATACCAGACACAAGGACGTGCGCTCGTCCTCTTTGACCTGGCGCGCGACCGCTCTCAGCTTGCCTCTGGCTGGCTTGAGATACCTCATCCTCACTTCCTTGGCCACCTGGGGGTGCTCTCCTTGATTGCAGGAGATGGCGAAGGCCTGGTCCGCTAGGGCGAATATCGCCCCGCCGTGGCCGGTGCCAAAGCCGTTGAGCTTTCCATGGAGGCCCATCTCCACCACCATCTCATCCTCGCCGACCTTCGTCACCTTCATCCCATTGACTAGGGCGAACTCACAGCCTTCGATCGCCTTCAGCCGTGCGCGGACGCTGCCAGGGACCCTTATCCCGACGCTCAATTGAGTCGCCTCCAAAACCCGTATTGAGACAAAAGCAGCTTCCTGAGCTTGAAGTCAGCAGAAAAAGGAGGCTCACAGGGAACCAAGGTCGCCGATGTCAGCAGGCGAGAGCGCAAGACCAGTGAAATCAGGCCGGCGATGCCGCAGGCTCCGGTTGGGCCGCTTTCTCCTCGTTGGCAGACCGGGCCAATTCCTTCGCCTCCGCCAGGGCCTTCTCGAGGACTCGCAGATCGCACCCTCGGCTCTCATGCTTCAGGTTCAGGCGCCTGGCGAAGTCCTTGGACATGCCCTCGTACTTCTCCTTCTCCCCGGTGCCCGTGTCCACGTACAGGCAGCGGTGATAGCCTTCGAAGAGCATCTTCAAGAAGAACATGCGATCGTAGCCCTGGTCCTTCATGCAATCCAGGTGCAGCTCTTTGATCACCCCGTCGATGCCGAGCTCCGCCCAGCCCGGAGTGGAGAACCAGGTGCCGGTGCACACCCGCTTCTCCCGCGCGTACTCCTCCGGGGTGATGAAGGCTCCGATGCAGTCGTCCGATTCCATCATGGACGTGGGAACCTCTACCTGCTTGGTGATGTCCCGCAGCGACTGGCAGATGGCATAGCCCAAGAACACGGAGTCCACCTTGCCCTTGAGCGCGTTCACCTTCTCCGTCACCTTGGCCTTGAGCACGGCGGAATCGATGTGCAGCCCGAACTCCAGATACTCTCGATGCACGATGTCCGGGTCATCCTTGGTGAGCATCTCTATCTCCCGCTTCAGGATCTCGCAGGCGATGATGCCTATTCGTGGATGTCCGTTGCTGGGGCTGCCTTCCATTTGGACCGAAAAGTAAGAGGGTGGCTCTTGGACTTAATGTTGATGATTAGAACATCGGTGTCAGGGACGAGGTCGGTCAGAGCCGCCGCTTCTTCTTGCCGTTGCCGTTGGCCGGCTTCACCTTTCCCCGGAGCATGCGCGTGCGCAGTCTCTCCCCTGGAAGAACTTCCTCGTCGGACCCCCCTTTGTTCGGTCCAGAGGGCTTCTCGAACCCCCAAACGCTCTTGGCGGAGGAGACGCCAGCAAAAGGCAAGGGGGATCGCATGCGTCGGGAGTACATCTTCATCAGCGCAAGCATGGCGAAGAAGTAGACCACCATGACCACCACGCTCAACCACCAGACGTAGAGGAAGACGAAGGCCACCACCAGCATCATGATCAGGCTATCGGAGACGAAGGAGGAGATGAAGCGGCTGATCGGTCGTCCGTCCCTGCTGGACACGTTGAGGTTGTCGTAGTTGATGGAGCGTACGATGGGGCGCAGCTCCTCGTCCAGGACCCTGAAGATCCAGATGGTGACCGCCAGTCCGACCGCTGCCAACATGATGTGGAGCCAGGAATCGCTGACCGCCACTGCGATGAGCAGCACGAAGAAGGCGATGAGCCCGATCTCGATGCGACGCCCCCGCTTGAACAGCCGAAGGGGGGAAGGCAGGACTATCTTGCCCAAGGTGCGCGAGATGACCGCGCCAGAGTGCTTGGCGTATTGGGGCAAGATACGCGAGAGCACGCGGTAGATGTTGTCGCTGAACCGCATCAGCGTTGGAGTGATGACGCTCAAGATGAAGCAGAACGCGCCTGCGAACGGATACAGCTCCGCACCCTTGGTGGCATTGACGGCGCTGCTGCCCACGCTGGCATACATGACCGATTCGGCGCCCCGCCCGCACATGGCCGCGCCCATGGAGGTGGCGGCCCGACCGGAGAAGCCCAGCAGGTACGCCAGGGCACCCGTGATCAATAGATCGCTCAAGAGCACCAACGGCACCGCGGCCAGCACGATCCAGAGCACGGACTGGAACATGGCCGGGTCGATGAGCATGCCGAAGAGGACGAAGAAGATGGCCACGAAGGCATCGCGGAACGAGGTGAGCTTGCTATCGATGCGGTCGGCGACCTTGGTCTCCGCGAACACCATGCCCAGGAAGAACGCGCCGATGATCGCCGGAACACCCGAGACCTCCGCTAGAGCGGAAGACAGGAACACCAGGCCGAGGGCGAAGAGCACGAACAGCTCATCGCTGCGGATCTTCTGCATGTGCTTCGATGCCCGAGGTATGACCCAGATGGCCAGGAAGGCGAAGAATCCGTAGAAGGCGGCCACGCCCACGAGCATGCCTAGGAAGTTGCCTGCGCCCAGGCCCACGCCCCCGCTCTGGATGACCAGTCCGCCGGCGATGGTGAGCAGGACCATGGACAGGAAGTCCTCTACCACCACCATGCCCAGCAGGAACTCCGTTTCCGGATTGGAGAACTTCTGCAGCTCCATGAGCGACTTGCCCGTTATGGCAGCGGAGCCCATGGCCACCACGCCCGCAAGGAAGATGGTGTCAACCAACGGCCAGCCAAGGGCAAGACCCAACAATATCCCAACGAACATGTCCAGGCCGGTGTTGACGACCGCCAGCAGAATCGCCGGAGCTTTCGTCTTCTTCAGCTTGCTGACGGAGAACTCCAGCCCCACGAAGAACAACAGCATCATGAGGCCGATCTGCGACATGTAGCTGATGAAGGAGAGGTCGGAGATGATGCCTTCATAGCGGAAACCGAAGAGCTCGAATCTCAGGTTCGGACCGATGAGGATGCCTGCGAGGATGTATCCGATGATGACACTCTGCTTGGCCTTCGAGGCCAGGGCTGCGCCGATGAACGCGACCAACATGATGATCCCTACCTCGAGCATCACCTGTTGCGTTGCGACCATGCTTGCCTCTCCTCGATACCGTGCTGAAGCTGTGAGCGAGCTGTCTAGCTTACCATCGCAGGAAAGCGTTTGGACTGCTGTGTGCCCGGAAGGCGCTACATGCAAGCAGCTGGAAGAGGCCGGATCGCGATCCCATAGGCTGCGGTCGCCCTAGAGCCCAGCTCATCCATTCCCTTCTGACGGGACGATAAGCTCAGTGCATCCCTGAACCCTCATAATCCACTGCACCATACTAAATACTTTCCTGGCTGGATTCGCTTCTGGCCTGTGCCTGCGCCGCCCCTCCCCCGCTCGGGCGGGTGCACCGCCGGCTCATCTGGACTGCCTGCCCTTATCGGGCTTTCATGACGGTTGAATTAATGACCGGTCAATGCAATCATCATTCAACGGTGGACCGTTGGATGATCGAGATCGATGGCTCCCAAGGTGAAGGTGGCGGGCAGATGCTTCGCACCGCCCTGGCGCTCTCCGCCCTCACTGGAAAGGAGTTCAATATGACCAGCATCCGGGCCAATCGGCAGAACCCTGGTCTGGCGGCACAGCACGTGACCTCGGTGTCCGGGGTGGGAGAGTTGTGCGAGGCGGAAATCGAGGGAGCGAAGGCCGGATCGATGGACCTGCGTTTCAAGCCCGGACCGATGGTGGGAGGCAAGCACCAGCTGGATGTCGGGACCGCGGGCAGCGTCACCCTCGTCCTGCAGGCCTGCCTCCTCGCCCTTGCTCGCTGCCGGAAGGAGGTCGTTCTGCAGATCCGCGGAGGAACGAACGTCAGATGGTCGCCGCCGGTGGATCACTATCAACTGGTGCTCCTACCTCTCCTATGCCAGATGGGGGGTGAGGTCCGGATGGATGTTGTGCGACGGGGATTCTACCCTGAAGGGGGAGGTGAGGTGCTGGTGACCGTTGGGCCGTGGAAGCACATCGCCCCTTTCAAGGCGGAAGAACGGGGTATGCTTCGCTCCATCGATGGAGTGTGCTTCTCCCGCAATCTACCCCCTAACATATGCCAGAGGATGGCCGATGCGGCGCGCAAGAGGTTCAAAGGCATAGAGCCACACATCCACATGGATGTCGGCCAAGGACCTTCCGCCGGAGCGGGCGTATTCTTGTGCGCGTCGTTTGGGCGGACGATACTGGGTGGAGATGCCCTAGGAGAAAGGGGGGTCAGCTCAGAGAGAGTGGGTGAGAAGGCGGCCGATGCTCTTCTGTCTGAGATCAATAGCCGAAGCACGCTGGATGTGCACACCGCGGACCAGCTCTTGCCCTACATGGCCCTGGCGAACGGCGAATCCCGCTTCTTGGTGAGGGAGATCACCGGCCACCTATCCACTCAAATCGAACTGGTGCGTCGGTTCCTCGACGTCCGGGTGGAGCTTGCTGATGATGGAGAAGATCACCTGGTCAGCGTCTCGCCTAGCTGTACATGACGGATGAGCGCCTCTTCGCCGCGTCTTCCTCGGTGCTCGACCGCTTCTGTATCTCCTTGAGGGTCTCCTCGATCATCGCCGCCTCTTCAAGCAGCGGCTTCAGGTCCAATTCCGCGTGGAGCAGCATCCGGTCGATGACGGTCATGATGGCCGCGGCCGCCCGCGCGTCCGGATACTCGACGTGCGCTTCCGCCAACAAGGAGATCACATCGAAGTCCCTGGTCACTCCCTCGTTCAGGAGCATGCCCGCCAGGCCGGCGATGACCCCGTTCTCGAAGGTCTTGACCTCGGCCTCCTTGAGAATGGCTCGGGCGATGGGCGTCGACCCTACGCCGAACACTGCCGCTCCGCCGTTGGGTTTGGATGGTCCGGCACCAGCGCTGACCTCCAGCTCCGTCACCACCTCTTCGTCCGCCCGCGCCTTTGCCGTCCGCACCATTCGCTCCGATTCCTCTTTGGAAAGAAGACCTTCGGGAGAGATGACCACCTTGCACTTGTGGTCCTCCACCCAGTCCATGATGGTGATGGCCAGGGCCTTGAGGGTCTCCGGGCTCGGCTGGAACTCGGACACGAACACCACGATCTTGTCCTGCTCCTTCTTGCCCAGCGCTCCGGCGTACACCCGCACCGGCGCCAGAGGCACGCCTTCCCGGACGAGTGAGATGGACGGGAAGTAAACGGAGTCTACCACTGCTATTTGTTCTAGGTTGAGAAAGCTGACCAGGTAGTTCGCCACTATGGAACCGACCAAACCGATGGAAGGGAAGCCATCGATGACGTAGGCCCCCTTGACGTTCTTCTCCTTGATGTCGATGATGTCGATGCCGTTCATCAGGCGGCATATTCCCCCTGCTCCTACTTATAGATGGGTCGCCAGAAGACCCAGGAATGAATTCCTTGGATGACTAGTAACAGTGGAAATTGAATACACAGCAGCCATTTTAGAAATGATATGTTTCGCACCATCAAGATACGTTTGGAACGCATCGCCGACCTGGTGCAAACGGTCAGCGTGTTCAATCAAGCGTGCCAGCGTGTCTTGGACTGAGGTCAGCAGAACAAGCAGTACAACAAGACCAGGCTCCATCGCGCAACCTATCGTGGTGTCAGAACAGACCTTCCCTCGTTGCCATCGGCCCTGGTCCAAACGGCCAGGGACCAGGCCAGCGAGATGATGCGGCGGGACAAAATCAAGCATAAGATATTCAAGAGGCCGCTCAGTTCGATACGCTACGACAAGCGCACACTGAGCGTCTTTCTGGAATCCGGGCATTGTTCCATGAGCACCGTGTTCGGCAGGATGAAGTACACCTTCACCCTGCCAGAATATTACCGCCAGTATATGACCTGGAAGGTGCAGAACGCTCAATTGGCCGTTGGAAGGAACGCTTGTTTCCTGCATGTCCAGGTTGAAAGCGAGGCCCCGCCGTTCAACGGCGGCGACAGGAGGTTGGGCGTCGACCTCGGCATCAACAACGTCGCCGTCTGTTCGGACAACACCTTCTTCAACTCGAAGCACTGGAAGAACGTCAAGGGCAAGTACCAGCATCTCAAGGCTGAACTACAGTCCAAAGGCACTCGCTCCGCTAAACGCAAGCTGAAAAAGATAGGCGGGCGAGAGAGACGGTTCGTCAGGGACTTGAACCACTGTGTAGCCAGGGAGATAGTGAACAAGCCGTATGACGTTCTGGTGTTCGAGGATCTGACCGCCATCCGCGTGGTCAAGAAGAACAAGGTGTTCAATCGTAAGCTCGGCAACTGGTCGTTCGCCCAGTTGCTCGGCTTCGTGGAGTACAAAGCGGAGGCATTGGGAAAGAAGGTACTGGTCATCAATCCATACCATACCTCCTAGACGTGCTCCAAGTGCGGTCATGTATCGAGAGTGAATAGAAAAGGAAGGCAGTTCAAATGCGTCGAGTGCGGGTTCAGCCTCGACGCAGACCTGAACGCCAGCAGGAACATCGCCACCTTCTCTAGACGGGTCGGTGGCAGGTCGATCGTCAGCCGACCGAATGTAGCGGGTGCTGAGGCCGAAGGCCGAAAGGCAATTGAGGCGGAGCCTAGTTACAAGCCTGCAATCTCAATCGTGGGTTGCTGACGGCTTGTTTGTTGGTATCATGGACAAGCTTTATGACCGCGCTTGGCCCTCGATGGAAGAGCATGTGCCCCCACGTCATCGTCAATTGCGCCATGACCGCCGACGGCAAGATCGCCGGCCGGGAACGCAAGCAGGTGCGCATCTCTTCGTCCGAGGACCTGGAGAGAGTGAAGCAGCTCAGAGCGCAGGTGGACGCCGTGTTGGTGGGGGTGGGAACGGTGCTGGCCGACGATCCGCATCTCACGGTCAAAGGCTTGCTCCCGGAGAAGAACCCGCTACGCGTGATTCTGGACAGCCAGGGTCGGACGCCCCCGAGCGCCCAAGTGCTAGATACCAGGGCAAGAACGCTCATCGCCACCGCCGAATGCTGCGCTCGCAACTGGCCAGGAGCGGAGGTCGTCCGCCTGGGGAAGGAGCGAGTGGACCTGACCCGCTTGATGGACGAGCTGGACCGAAGGGGAGTGCGCACCCTGCTGGTGGAAGGGGGCGGAGAGACCATCTACTCCTTCTTCTCCGCCGGCCTGGTCGACGAGTATCGAGTGTTCATAGGCAGCAAGGTGCTTGGAGGAAGACGCTCCCCCACCCCGGCGGACGGGGAGGGCTTCGAGGGCCAAAGATGCCTGAGCCTCAGATTGCTGAGGGTGGATCACCTGGGCGATGGTGTGCTGCTCAGTTACGAGGTCGTCCGATGACCGAGCGGCCGCGCTTCGCCGTGGACGAGATGCTCGGCTCCTTGGCTCGCTGGCTGAGGATCATGGGATACGATACGGTGTACACGAGAGATAGGACCGATTCGGCCATCCTGCACCTGGCCAAGGGCGACGGCCGCTTCCTCCTCACCCGGGACTGGGAGCTCTCGAAGCGCATGGGCGAGATGGGCGTCTACGTGGAGAGCGACGACCTGGACGAACAGCTGCGGCAGGCGCGCTCTCGCTTCCAGCTGGAAGCCAACGCCGAGCGGTCCCGATGCACGGTGTGCAACGGCGAGCTGGAAGTGGTTCCTCCGGAGAAAGCCAAGGGACATGTGCCCGAAGGGGCGCTGGAGAATCATACCTCCTTCTACTTGTGCCTGGCCTGCGGCAAGTTCTACTGGCGCGGTTCGCACTGGAAACAGATCAACAAGCGGCTGGAAGACCTGTAGTTCGGACTTCTCACACCCGATAGTAGTCCTCGCTGACGATCTTCCCCGTGCCGGCGTTGATTATCATGACCCCGTGCACCCCTTCTACGCACCAGACTGGCAGGTAATAGATGCCCTGCGGTTGGAGAACCACGTCCTGCTCCCGGGGAGCCACCTTCTTCTTCTCCTTGACCGTGACGTGACTCTGGTCCCGCACCACCTCCCTCTCGCTGGTGTGCAGCCTCAGCACCTCTTGCCTGGCCGCGTTCCTCGCCGCCTCGACGTCGATGCCTGGCTCCAGCCGACGGTGCCCCTGCTCCAGGGCATAGACCACGTCCAGGTTCTCCCCCCACCTCTCCGCCTTCTTCGTCAGGCCGTTGATGGAGAGCCTCCCCTTCTCCATCCCTATCTTCTCACCATCCAGATAGAGGTCGCAGGAATAGTCGAAAAGGTAGTACGGCACAAGCTCTAGTCGGTGGCGGAAACCGCCCACGGTACGCATCCCTATCTCCTTCACGTCCTGGATGTCCATGGTGGGCCGGATGATGCGCTCTCCCACCTCCGCTCCCTGCAACCGCTGCAGATCAGCCTCCGAGACCATGCGCGGATAGTCATCGGCCACCAGCTCGTCCACCAGGCCGTGGTCCTTGTCGCCCACCAGCCGCTCCAGGTGCGTGCGACCTATCTCGTGCTCCAGCGCCTCGCGATCCCAGAACACCACCCGGGAATCCAGCCTCTCCGGAGGGATCTCAGGGATCGCTCCCAGGCTGACGATGACCTTCTTCCCGGAGAAATCCCGGAACCTATCGAGGAACGTCAGGAGCTTGTCGTCGCCCGCTCCGAGCAGACATAGCGCCACTTCAGCCTCTCCCTTTCTGGCGAGCAGGAACCCGTCCCGTTCCTGCACCTGGAACTCCCGAGACTCCAGTATCTCGGCAACCAGCGCTTTCAGGGATGTCAACCATTGCACCCGACCCCCTAATCAAGCTCGTGCGATATATACCTTGTAACCGGCATCGACGGATGTGGATCGACCGAACTCATGAAATCGAATCTGGAGGAGCTGGTCAGGCAGTGCCAGCTTCCCGGTCCCCGGGCGCCTGGGCAGAATCACCAGAGGTTCCGCTCCAGGCGGCGGAGCCTGCGTTGCGCTGTGGGTTTAAGTTCTGAATCCTCGGTTTGATTAGGAAGTTGTTGCCATTTCGATGAGGATGAGAGGACTTCGCTTTCTTGGCCTTCTGATTCTTTGCACCGGAATCGTGACCGCGGTGGCGGCGGTGCTGCTTGGAGAAGTGAAGGTAGGTCTGCTGCTCTTCATCATCCCCTACCTCTACGGGGATTCCCTATTGGGAGCGATGGCGATCCTATCGATGGTCGCCGGCGTCTTCTTGCTTATGGCTGATGCACTCACTTTCCCCTTATCGCAACATTCTGACGAAGAAAATGCCGCTTCCTCTTCCTCCGCAACGGACCGGAGGACGAGGCGTAGGGGCGGGGAGTATGGGGGGGTGCTGCTCATCGGCCCCATACCGATTGCGTTCGGATCATCTGGCCGGGCCGTCATTGTGGCCATGGCGATCATGGCTATCGTGCTGATCGTGCTATTCCTGCTCTTCCTTCTGCTCTGAGAGCTGGAGCGCAGCCTCATCCGGGCTGATCTTCCTTCGCTTGGCGATCTGCCGCACCTCGCTCATGACCTCGATATAATCCGAATAATCAAGACCGGAATTGCGCATCGCCCTTCCCAGCGACCTTTCGAACGTTTCGTCCTTGCGGCGCTTCTCCACCGCGTTCTTGAGCGCCAGGCGGACCGCTCCCTTCATCTGTGCCATCTCTCGACGACCTTCAGGAAGTTCTGGAATATCTCGTAGCCGTGCTCGGTGTTCTCCACCTCTGGATGGAACTGCAGGCCGTACATCGGTCGCGATTCGTGCCTTATGGCCTCGATGGGGCAATTGGCCGAGTGGGCCAGGACCTTGAAGACCGGGGGGAGGGAGGCGATCTCGTCATTGTGCGATCCCCAGACGGTGAACTGCTTCGGCAATCCCGCGAACATGTCATCCTCCTCGTCGACGATCAATGTGGTCTTCCCGAACTCGGGGAGCTTGGCGGGAGCGGTCGCTCCACCGAAATGGTTGCACATGAACTGCATCCCCGCGCAGATGCCAAGGATGGGGAATTGAGCTCTATCAAGATACTCGCCGTTCCGGCCCATGCGTCCCAGGTCGGTGGCCACCCGAGGCGCTCCGCCTGAGAGCACCAGGGCGTCCACTCCTTGCAATTCCTCAAAGGGAGCGGTGTTGGGTATGATCTTCGTTTCCACCTTGAGGTACGTGAGCACGCGCCATTCGCGATGTGTCCACTGCCCTCCGTTGTCCACCACGAAGACCTTCATGGTGCACTGTAAACCCCGGGCGATTCTTAAATCATTGGCACGCGACCGTATCCGAGGTTCGCCTACTAGCTAAGGGAAGGTTTATCAAAGCGCGGGGGATGGGAAGACTGGAATGAAGGCCGTCATCTTCGACCTGGGGCATACCCTCATCAACTACCATAACGACTGGAAAGGTCCAGAGGCCAAGGCCGTGGCCAGCGTCTCAGCCCTGGTGCGGGAGGCCAGCCAGAATGGAGCCGATGAGAGGAGGGTCTCCTCATACCTGTTCTCTCTGCTGGAGAAGGGAAGGGAGAGGAAGCTGAGGGAGATGGTGGAGATTCCCTTGGAAGATGTTTTGCGCATCTGTTTTGAGAACTTCTCCTGCGCGGGTGACGAGAACCTGATGCGAGCTTCGCTGGAGGCCTTCTACAACGTGCTTCTGGAAAGAAGGGAGCTCGTACCAGGCACGAAGGAGATGCTGCGCTCGCTTCGCGATCGGGGATTCCGCATCGGTCTGGTGTCGGACGTGGCCTGGGGCCTTCCTTCGTACTTCCCGCAGAAGGATATGAGGCATTTCGGATTGGAGAAGTGTTTCGATGACATGGTCTTCTCCACTGACGTCGGGTTGCGGAAGCCCAATCCCCGGATCTTCAGGATGGCCCTCAGCAACATCGAATCGTCGCCGCGGGAGTCGTACTTCGTAGGCAACTCGCTCCAGGCGGACATCAAAGGCGCCCTCGATGTGGGCATGACCGCCGTGCTCAAGGAGTCTGACTACTTCACTCCGGATGACAACATCGTGCCGGACGCCAGGATCTCCAATTGGGACGAGCTGCGGGTGCTTATCGAGGAAAGGGAATAGGATCATTCCCAGTCGATGGTGGCCGGCGGCTTGTTAGTGATGTCGTAGACCACCCGGTTCACCTTGTTCTTCATCTCATTGGTGATGCGGACCGAAATGGTCTCTAGCACCTCGTGCGGCACCTTTGAATAGGCAGCGCTCATGCCGTCGATGGACTGGACCGCCCTGATGGCCACGGTACGACCGTAAGCCCGGTTGTCTCCCTGCACGCCCACGCTCCGGACGGGCAGGAGCACGGCGAAGTATTGCCAAGGGATCTCCATCTTGCCCTCCTTGGCAGCCTTCTCCAGTTCCTCCTCTACGATGGCGCAGGCGTCCCGCACGACCTCCGCGCCCTCTCTGGTGACTGGTCCGATGGTGCGTATCGCCAAGGCTGGACCGGGGAATGGCTGCCGCTCCGAGACCTCCACTCCCAGATACCGGGCGAGCTTGCGCACCTCGTCCTTGTAGAGGTTCCGCAGAGGCTCGACCAGCTTGAGCTTCATGTCCACGGGCAGGCCGCCAACGTTGTGATGCGATTTTATCGTGTCGCGGACCTGGTCCCCCGATTCTATCCAATCCGGGGCGATCGTCCCCTGGACCAGGTAGGCTGCGCGGAAGCTCTTGGCCTCGCGCTCGAAGACCCGGATGAACTTCTCGCCGATGATCTTGCGTTTGGCCTCCGGGTCCTCCACGTCCTCGAGGGCGGCGAAGAACTCGTCCGAGGCATCGACCACCTTGAAGTTGACCTTGAGCTTGGTCAGCATCTTCCTGACGCTCTCGGTCTCGCCCTTGCGCATCATGCCGGTGTCTACGTAGATGGCCAGGAGCCGGGATTCGATGGCTCTGCTGACCAGTACGGCCGCCACGGTGGAATCCACGCCCCCCGAACAGGCGATGATGGCCTTGGCCGGGATGGCCGCCTTGATCTCCTCGATCTTCTCCTCCACGAACTCCTTGGCGTTGAACATCAGCCGGACACCTCGAGGGAATCCTTCTCCACCTGGTCGGCCATCTCTTTTCGATGTTTGACCAACTTGCCCTTGAGCTTGGGGTGCTTGAGGGCTAGCATCTCCACCGCCAGCAGAGCGGCGTTCTCGCCCCGGTCGATGCCTACCGCCGCCACCGGTATTCCTGGCGGCATCTGCACTATGGAAAGGATGGAATCGAGATTGACCTTGCCGCTGACCGGCACTCCAATCACTGGCTTAACTGTGATGGAGGCTATGGCCCCGGGGAGCGCCGCCGATAGTCCGGCCACGGCGATGAAGACGTCCGCATCGCTCATCTCCACCATGCGCTTCACGCGGTCCGGCGTTCGATGGGCTGAAGCGACCACTATGCTCGCCTCCACCCCGAACTTCTTCAGGGTGGCAACTGCCTTCCGACCTATCTGCAAGTCGCTCTTGCTGCCGAGGATCACCAGCACGGCGGGCATGTTGCCCACTCAAAAGGTGAGAGAATAAGAAGGTTTCGAAACCAAACAAATAAAAGGTTTGGGAGAGGCGATCAGCTCTTCATGATCGCCAATAGGAACACGCCTACCGCAATCAACGCGCCCACGAGCGCAGCGATGATGTTGATGAACGCGGTCCAGATCACACTGCTCAGGCTGGCTGAGAGCTTGACGTAGCCCGGTCCGCCGTACATGGTCATCCATATCCACAGGATGCCGACCACCAGGCCGACAACCAGCAACGCTACACCGATCATCCGGCTCTTGCCGCTGCCAAAATAGGCAGTGAAGACGCCCGCCAATATCATGAACAGGCCGAACGTCAGCAAAAGCACCGTCAGGAAATCCATCAGTTCCATCTTTGTTCACCTTCTATCTCAGAACTTAATTCCAGTAAGGGTCTTCGTGTCGATGACACCGGGGATCGATCGGATCTTGTCCACGACCACCTGCCCGAGGAGGTTGAAGTCGTCTGCCTCGATCTTGGCGATCAAGTCGTACTCCCCGAACAGGGGATGAAGCTCAACGACCTCCTTCACCTTCAGGAGTTCGTTGTACACCTCATGCTCCTTGGCTGGCGCCGTGCTTATCAGGACGAACCCCACCGCCATGCGGTTCACCTGTTCACGGGTTACGGCTTTTTCTCAAATAAAGCTTTCTGTGTTGGCTCCATCGAATGCCTGTCTGGCGTTCTTGTCCTGATTCGAAGAGGGACTTAGAGTAGTCCCCGTGCCCGCTCTTCGATCGATGACCAAGTCGGAATGTTCGTCAGCGAGCCTCTAGATTCGATGATGAAGGACGCCGTGACCGCCCCCACCACCGCGCTCTTCCTCAGGTCGAAGCCTCTGAACCGTCCGGCGTAGAAGCCAGCGCGGAAAGCGTCCCCCGCACCAGTGGTGTCCACCACCTGCTTGGGAGCGACTGCCGGCACTTCCACCATCCCTTCCCTGGTGCAGATGCGGCTGCCCCTCGAGCCCAGGGTGTTCACCACCACCTCGACGTGCTCCAGCAACTGCTCGACCTTATCCATTCCAAGATATCGCAAGGCGGTCCGCAGCTCGTTCTCGTTGCAGAAGAACATCTTGGCCCGGGAGATCGCCTTTCGGAATCGCTCTGCGTCCCAGACGTGGTGGATCTCCTGCGCCGGGTCGAAGCATATCTTCCTGCCCGCACGCGTGCAGTCATCCATTACCCTAAGGTAGTAGTCGGGTCGCCCGGTCATGATGTGCACCCATTCCGATTCCAGGGCCGCTTCCGTGCGCGGAGGGAATCGCTCCATGACCCCCATGGGCCCCTGGTAGACGTAGGCTATCTGGTTATGCTCTTGGTCGGAGACTATCCACACCGTGGGCGTCTCCTGCTCCTCCACTTCCACCAGGTCGCGAAGGTCTAAGCCCTTCTGCTCCATCAGCCTCCGGAACCCCGAAGGCAGGTCCTTGCCCACGAAGGAACAAAGGGCAGTGGGCACTCCCAGGCTGGAGGCGATGATGGCCACGTTCGCTCCCGTTCCTCCGTAGTAGAAGCGCTTCTCCTCCACGTCCACGGAGGTGTTCCGCTCCGGGAATTGCTTCAGGCTGAGGATGTAGTCGAGGTTGGTGTGCCCGTAGACGCATAGGAACGTCTTCATCACGTTCCCTCTTGCCAAGCGGCCAGGTAGTGCTTCTGCCCTTTGCTGAGCGAGTCGATCTTGACGCCCATGCTCTCTAGCTTCAGCTTCGCCACCGTCTGGTCCAGCTCCGCCGGCACGTTGTACACTCCGGGCTTGAGCTCCTGATGATGCTTCACCAGGTACTCTAGGGAGAGGGCCTGAATGGAGAAGCTCATGTCCATGATTTCCACCGGATGCCCCTGACCGGCGGCCAGGTTCATCAGTCGACCCTCGCCGATGAGGTAGGCCTTACGCTTTCCTGGCAAGGGATACTCGTCCACGAACTCCCTCACCTTCCTCGGTTTGCCACCGTACTCCTCCAGCTCCTTCTTGGATATCTCGTTGTCGAAGTGACCGGAGTTGCCCAGGACGCAACCGTCCTTGAGCACCTTGAGATGCTCACGGGTGACGATGTCCTTGCAGCCCGTGGCCGAGATGATGATGTCCGCCACCTTGGCTGCCTCCAGCATTGGCATGACCTGGAAGCCGTCCATCTTGGCCTCTATCGCTCGTATGGGGTCCACCTCGGTGACGATGATGTTCGCGCCCAGACCTTTGGCGCGCATGGCTATCCCCCGGCCGCACCAACCGTAACCGGCCACGACCAGAACCTTGCCGGCGACGAGCAGGTTAGTGGCGTTCATGAAGCCGTCGAAGGTGCTCTGCCCCGTCCCGTAGCGGTTGTCGAACAGGTACTTCATCTGGGCGTCGTTCACCGAGATCACAGGGAACTCCAGCTTGCCCGCCTGGGCCATGGAGCGCAGGCGGATGATGCCGGTCGTGGTCTCTTCGTTCGCTCCCTTCACCTTCTTCAGCTGCGCCCGGCGCTCCGTGTGCAGCATGGTTATGAGGTCGGCGCCATCGTCGATGACGAACTCCGGATCCAGGTCGAGGACCGAGTTCAGGTTGCTATAGTACTCCTCCGTGGACTCCCATTTCTTGGCATAGGTCTCTATGCCATGCTCCTCTCTCAGGGCCAGGGAAACGGAGTCGTCCGTGGACAACGGATTGCAGCTGGCCAGGCGCACCTTCGCCCCGGCCTGTGCCAAGGTCACTGCCAACATGCCGGTCTTGGCCTCCACGTGCAAGGCCATGCCCACCCGCACACCTTCCAAAGATCTTTCCTTGACCAGCCTCTGGCGGATGGCGGCGAGCACTTTCATGTGCGTGCTGGCCCACTCCAGCCTGCGCACTCCCTTGACCAGAAGATCATCGCTCATCTTATCGCCCCTGAATCCACAGAGGGGCAGTTTAGCCTTTGCCTTCAGACCCAATGGCGCGGAGCCGGGCGCATATCATGTCCAGAGAGGCTTTCCGGTTCTGAGAGTTGTCGAATCCTGCCAGGATCAATCCGCGCTCCCTCTCGCGGCTCAGCTTCGGCACCATGGCCAACATGTTCGGGATGGCCCTGGTGACCTCGTCCACGATGGTGATGGTCGCAGCCCTGGCCGATCGAGAAAGGGGGTTCAGGTCGACGACGATGACCTTCTTCCCTGCCTTGACCAGAGCTTCCGCCCGGTCCCCGTCCTCCAGGGGAACGAGCACTACGTCCGCGGAGAAAATGCCCTCCTTGGAGCACTTGGCCCGGTTGGAGGTTATGCCTGAAAGCAGGGCGTCAGGATTCCGACCCAGAACGTGCTGCGCTCCCGCCGCTTCCATGAAGGTACAGACGAGATCGACCCTCTCCTCAGTTCGGTGGAAGAGATTGACCTCGATCTTGGCTCCAGTTGCCTTGGAGAGCAGAACGATATCCTTGGCGCTCAAGGCCGCGGTGTTACCGTTGACGGAGATGACCGGTCTTCCGGCCTCGAGGAGACAGGCCGTGGCAGCTCGTTCCGCGGCTAGGGCTGGAGGGGTCGTCACCTCTCCCAGCAGGTAGTCGAAGGCCTCTCCCCTTCCATGTGCGATGAGGCCGGTTTGCGAGACGATCCCTTCTCTCACCCTCTCTGACATCATCTCACGAATGACGAGCGACTTGTACCGAGGGTGGTCCTTCGAAACCTGCACGAAGAAGAGTAGCGTCATGGCGGTGATAAACAATTGCGGCCTACGGACCCCTACGCGGGAAGGCCCAGTTCATCGTTGGCGTCGCAGCCATCCGCAGGAACAGTATTCGCTGTCCTTGTTCAGCTGAACGTGCAAATCCTTTTTATGGCGATGGCAAAAAGGCTATATAGTTATGCAAAATGCTTAAATACAATTAACGGCATTGGGCCAAAAAGCGCCGGGAACCGACGAGGAGCGACGAACCGCAATGAAGTTTCTGGGTGAGGTCCAAGAGGTGACCCACGAAGGCAAGCTCATCGTCAAAGGCGTTTTCGCTCCCCACGCCAGGGACGGGGTTTTCGACGGCCGCAAGCGCCCCATCGGCCTGGTGGTCAGGGTCTTCGGACCAGTCCGAGAGCCCTACGTCTCGGTACAGGTTTCCAGCGAGCAGAGTCTTTTGTCGGCAGTAGGCAAACAGGTCTATGTTGAGGAGGGAGAACATGGCAAAGGCGGTAAAAGAAGGGACCGATGAGATCGAGCGCTGCCCGGAGTGCAACAGCGCGCACCTAGTCCGCGACTACGAACGAGGAGAGCTTATCTGCGAGGAGTGCGGCCTGGTCATTGACGACCAGTTCATCGATCAGGGACCGGAATGGAGAGCGTTCGATGTGGAACAGGGCGAGAAGCGCGCTCGCACCGGCGCACCCATGACCTACACCATCCATGACAAGGGCCTCTCCACGGAGATATCGTGGAAGAACAAGGACTCCTACGGGAAGAGCATTCCCACCCGGAATCGTGCCCAGCTGTACCGTCTCAGGAAATGGCAGCGACGCATCCGGGTGTCGAACGCCACGGAGCGGAACCTGGCCTTCGCCTTGAGCGAACTGGACCGCATGGCCTCCGCCATGGGTCTGCCCCGCAATGTGCGCGAGACAGCGGCCATGATATACCGCAAGGCAGTGAACAAGAACCTGATCCGCGGGCGAAGCATAGAGGGCGTGGTGGCCGCTTCCCTATACGCGGCGTGCAGGCAGTGCAACGTCCCCCGGACGCTGGACGAGGTTGCCAATTCCTCCCGCGTGGGCAGGAAAGAGATCGGACGAACCTACAGGTTCATGACCCGGGAACTCAAGCTCAAGCTCATGCCCACCCGACCGCAGGACTACGTGCAGCGCTTCTGCTCCGAGCTGAAGCTGAGCGGTGAGGTGCAGGGGAAGACGGCCGAGATCCTCAAGGACGCAGCGAAGAAGGAGCTGACGTCCGGACGAGGTCCGACCGGCGTCGCCGCGGCGGCGATATACATCTCCTCCATCCTATGCAACGAGCGCCGGACCCAACGAGAGGTGGCTGACGTCGCAGGCGTCACGGAGGTCACCATCCGTAACCGCTACAAGGAGCTCACGGAGAAACTGGGCATAGAGATCCAGCTTTGAGAACCGTTCGGCGGGGTCCGTCTTTCTAGGGCTCCGCACATAACCTGTTTATGAATGAGAGCTAATCCAGCGGAAGGTGTTCCTTTGGTAGACAAGAAGAAACTTTTCAAGCCGGTGGGTATCCTCTTGATCGCTGCCGGCCTGGTAACCATCGTTGCCTCGATCGAGGTTTTTTTGCTCAAGTCCAACTAGGCCTTTGGGACACTGCCTGGCGTCTTGCTGCTCTTGCTGTTGTCCATCGTAGGCGGGTTCGAGATGAGCACCGCCCGTGCCATCTACCGCAGCGAGATGGGCAGCTGGAGGGGCTCTCTCAACCTAGTGATCCTTAGCCTCCTCGGCAGGGCATTCCTCATCTACGTCAATTACAAGGTATACCTCGATCCCAAGGGCAAGGATGATTTCGTCTTCGCTCTGCTTATTCTGAACTTGGTCTTCTTGGTGGTGGAAGGAATCACCGTCCTGTTGTTGTACCACTTCAAAGACGTATTCATGCCCACTGAGCAGGAGCGGCAAGTGGCAATGAGGAAGTTGAGCGGGCCATTGGTCAAGACCGTATCCGAGTGCCCGAACTGCCACGAGATCATCGAGAAGGAGTGGGTGCTCTGCCCACAATGTGGTACCCACTTACCTCGCCACTGCGCCAACTGTGGTCACGAGCTCAAGACCAAGGGCGAGAAATGCCCCAGCTGCGGTGCTTCGGTGGAGCATTCGGAGGCGGTGCAGAAATCCATCCAGTCCTTGAAGATCATTGCCGATCAGGACTCCAGACCCGAGGCGCGCTCGGTCCGCTTCGCTCGGTTGGCCGATGCCTACCTCAAGGCCGGGGAGATTGACCTGGCATTGGAGACCTATAGAAAGGCCATTCATTACACCAAGTTCAGAAGGAAGCAGAGCAATTTCATGGTCAAGATGGCGATGGTGCTCCACAACGACGGCCGGAACGACGAAGCGCTCCAGGTGCTTGAGGGCGCTCTTGAACTGGACCCCCAGGACACCGCTGGCGCATTGGAGATCAAGAACCAGATCCTGGCGCAGAAGAGCTGATCCACGTCGGCCTATGGACGCATGCGCCGGAGACGGACGTACTCCACGCTCTTGGCCGACACGGCGGCGAATAGTATGTCCTTCTTCACCCCGTGGGCCAGCCTAACCGCGCGCGATATCTCTGGCCAGCCGGTCTCGTAGTCCGCCGGTATGGCATGCACCAAGTACCGGGAATGATGGTTGCTTGGATCGCCGTCGTACACCCGGAAGTGGGTGCCGTACTTGAACCCGGTCTTGACCACCAGGTCCTTCTCCCGCATGTCATCATAGGCCCTCATCCTGAGCTCGAAATCTGACTGGATGCTCGTGGCCTTCTTCTTGAAGGCGGCCACCCCCATCTTCCTTCCCGTGCCCGGAAGGCGGATGAATAGCCTGCCAAGCCGCATGAGGTGCGCCGTCTCGATGAGGGAGAGCTGGAGCGTCCGCCCGATGGGCTTTCCATAGAACCCCTGGGTGTATAGCGACTGTCCGATGTCGTCCATCACCAGCACCCGGTCCTCCAGGAGAAAGCCCTCCACCTCGCCCTCGTCGACCTTAGCGGTCTTGGGAGCGTGCGGAGCGCCGGCCGCGGCCTGGTAATAGGTGATGTCCCCCTCCTCGTCCACCACCGCCAGCAGGAGCTCCTTCCTGGTCCGATCGGAGGTCTGGCTCAGCTTCATCATATCGCGGATGTGGAACGGCGCTCGTTCGGACACCGCGTTCACCCAGTACTTCGTCTGCGTGGTCGAGGGCGTTCCTCCTCGAGGGAAGACGCGAAAGTCGAAATCCCCTGCATCGGACTTGACCACATATCCCCGTTGCCTTAGGTCGCGATACACGATGTAGCGGATCCCGAAATCGGGCGATGCTCGAGCCGCCTTTCGGATGAGCTCGAGGTGCGACACCACGTTCCCATCTTCTGAGACGACCAGACGATCGCATTCCTGGAGAAAGATGGCCTCCAGCAGATCGAGCTCGATCCCGCCTCCCGACTGGGGATAGCCGTAGAAGCCTTTGTTGTATATCTGGCTGGCTTCCGCTTGATCCTTTACGAGGACGGAGTCGCCGATCAGGTCGCCGGGCATGATGGCTCGTAACAGAATGCCCTTGATAATACTATTCGCTGCCGCTCTTGCTCGGCGATCGCGGGGGAGGAAACGAAAACCCCTTATACAACAAGCTGCACTAAGTATACAACCCGAGGTTAACAACGGTGTTCTGAATGACGAACCTGTCTGATCTGGACATGCTCCTGTCGGTGATAGAGAACCCCACTAGGAGAAGGATCTTGGAAGCCTTGGTGAGAGAGCCGCACTATCCTCTGCAATTGTCACGGGAGCTGGGCATGAGCCAACAGGCCATCATGAAGCATCTGAAGATGTTGGAAGATCGCAATCTGGTACGCTCTTTCCCAGAGGAGAGCGACCAAGGAGGACCGGCCAGGAAGAGCTATGTCCCCACCACCAAGTTCACCATCATCGTGGACTTCGGCCCGGGCCTTTTCAATGCCGAGCTGGTGAAGCTCGCCATGAGCGACCTTGAGAGCGAGGAAGAAGTGCAGGACGAGGGGTCGGAGAACGAGTTCGTGGAGATCGGGGTGAAGATCAACCGCCTCCGGGAGACCGTGGCGGGCGTGGCCAACGAGCTGGAGGAGCTCCATGTCCACCGGGCCCGTCTCATCACGACCAAAGAGCGCGTTCTGGAGGAGGCCGGCAGACTGGTGGAGAGCCAGATCGATGATTACCAGGTCCGACGCATCATCTACGAGTACATTCAGAGACCGGAGCTGTCTACGGAGCAGATAGCGGTGGACCTGGACCTTAGGGATGATCTGGTACAGCAGACTATTCGGAAGTTGAGGAGCGTGGGTTAGAATGGCGAAGAAGGAAGATCTGTGTGACGAAGAGTGCGCCAGAGAGATGGCGAAGATGCTTGAGGACGTCGGAAAAGAGCTGGAGAAGGTGGCGGAGCGTGTGGACCGCGTGAGCCAGAAGATATACGCCAAGATGCCAGATCAGGCCAAGGATGCGGAGAAGCGCCTGCGCAACATCGCCAACGCCGTGGTGACGGACATGAAGCAGGACGTGCCCAAAATCCAGAAGGACCTGGGGCGGATGGGCAAGCGGCTGGAGAAGTACCTGGACGATGTCTATGCGGCCATGGGTAAGCCCTAGATAAACGATATATAGAAGTTCAAACATAAGTGATGTTATCCATATGTTATCAACATACGGTTGATATCTTGAAGCCAGAAAGGAGGCACGGACAATGGTAGAAGAGAGCGAACGGCGAAGGGGAGAACTGGTGCCCCACCGCTATTGGGGACCGATGTGGTTCGGAAGGCCCTGGGGGCCTGGAAGCATGATACGCGAGATGGAGAGGATGATGGGAGAGATGACCAAGGACATCGACTACCCAGAATGGCGCCCGATCGCGGCGGCTATGAGCCGCTATCCCGCAGTGGACATCATGGACCAAGGGGATAAGTACCTGGTGAAGGCGGACCTTCCTGGCCTGACGAAGGAGGATGTGGATGTGATGATCGGCGAGGGCGTCCTCGAGATCTCGGCTAAGAAGGAAGAGAGCCTTGAAGAGACGGGGAAGGAGGGCTACATTCGAAGGGAGCGAGGCTACATCACCTACCACCGGCGCCTGGTGCTCCCGGATGACGTCGATGACGAAAGCATCGAGGCGAAGCTGGAGGAGGGCGTGCTCACGGTCCAGGTGAGCAAGAAACCCTCCGAGGCAGAGAAAAAGAAGAAGGTCGAGGTCAAGTAGGCCCAGACCCGCTTTGATCGAAATCGACGAACAGACGAACGAATAACAGGGATGAGAGAAGATTAGCATGGACTCGTCAGAGAAGGTGCTCAAGGTAGTGGAGGCGAAGCCGAAGGATGCCGGTCGAGGCATCGCCAGGGTAGACCCGGCGATCATGGATATCCTTGGGCTCACGCCAGGGGATGTCGTTCAGATCGAAGGCAAGAAGCGCACGGTGGCCATCGTCTGGCCCGGCTATCCCGAGGATGCGAACCGAGGCCTGATCCGCATCGACGGCACCATCAGAAGGAACGCGGAAACGGGCATAGATGAGAAAGTGGCCATCCGCAAGGTCGTGGTGAAAGAAGCGCAGAAGATCAGCTTCGCGCCCACCGAGCAGTTGCGCATCATGGGCGGCGAGGAGTACCTGAGCCAATCACTCGAAGGCAGGGTCGTCACCAGGGGCGACATCATCGAGATCAACGTCATGGGCCGGCGCATCGACCTGGTGGTCATCTCGTACACCCCCACGGTCGACGCCGTGCTGGTGCACCGCACCACTAAGGTCAAGATCAGCGACAAGCCGGTGAAGGAGGGCGCCTCACACATCCCCAGAGTCACCTACGAAGACATCGGAGGCCTGGGTGACGAGGTCAAGAGGGTAAGAGAGATGATCGAGCTCCCCCTCAAGCACCCGGAGCTCTTCGAGCGTCTGGGCGTAGAAGCGCCCAAAGGGGTGCTGCTCCATGGGCCGCCCGGCACGGGAAAAACCCTCCTGGCCAAGGCGGTGGCCGGAGAAACGAGCGCCAACTTCGTCTCCATAGGCGGACCGGAGATCATGAGCAAGTTCTATGGCGAGTCGGAGGAGCGACTGAGGGAGATCTTCAAACAGGCGGAGGAGAACGCTCCGACCATCATCTTCATAGACGAGATAGATTCCATCGCGCCCAAGCGGGACGAGGTCACTGGCGAAACGGAGAGAAGAGTGGTGGCGCAGCTCCTGGCCTTGATGGATGGATTGGAGGCGCGAGGAAAGGTGGTGGTCATCGGGGCCACCAACCGACCCAACGCCCTAGACCCGGCCATAAGAAGACCGGGCCGCTTCGACCGGGAGATCGAGATTAATATCCCCAATCGCGATGGCCGGCTGGAGATCCTGCAGATCCACACCCGGGGCATGCCCCTGTCCGAGGAGGTGGACCAGGATAGGTTGGCCGATCTAACGCATGGGTATGCTGGCGCGGACCTCTCCGCCCTGTGCAAGGAGGCGGCCATGCATTCCCTGCGCCGCATCCTGCCGGACCTGGACCTGGAAGCGGAGTCGATCCCCGTGGAGGTTCTGAACCGGATCACCGTCACCCGAGACGACTTCTTCGCCGCCCTGAGAGAGCTGCAACCCTCCGCCCTGCGCGAGGTGCTCATCGAGAGGCCTAACCTGCACTGGGAGGACATCGGTGGACTGGAGGATGCCAAGCGCGAGCTGCGCGAGGCGGTGGAATGGCCCCTGCGCTATGGTCCGGTATTCGAGTACATGAACGCCACCCCGCCCAAGGGCATCCTGCTCTACGGTCCACCAGGCACGGGCAAGACCATGCTGGCCAAGGCCGTGGCCGCGGAGAGCGAGGCCAATTTCATCAACGTCAAAGGACCGGAGTTCCTGTCCAAATGGGTGGGCGAGAGCGAGAAGGCCGTCCGCGAGACCTTCCGCAAGGCCAGGCAGGCGTCGCCTTGCATCGTCTTCATGGACGAGATCGATTCCATAGCTCCCACTCGAGGCGGAGATGGCGATTCGCATGTGACGGAGAGGGTGATCTCTCAGCTGCTGATGGAGATGGATGGCCTGGAGTCGCTCCACAACGTGGTGGTGATCGCGGCCACCAACCGTCCGGACATGCTGGATCCCGCCTTGCTCAGGCCGGGCCGCTTCGACCGCCTGGTGAAGATAGGCGCACCGGACCTGGAGGCGAGGAAGCAGATACTGAAGGTGCACGCCAAGAACAAGCCCCTGGCGCCTGACGTGGACCTGGATGACCTCGCCCGGCGCACGAATGGATACACTGGTGCGGACCTGGCAGCCATGGTCAACGAGGCCACCATGCTGGCTATCCGCAGACTAGTATCCAAGAACAAGGAGCTCAAGCCGGAGGCTTTAAAGAAGGAGAAGATCGGCATGCAGAGCTTCAACGAAGCCCTGGCCAAGGTGAAGCCCGTGGCCCGCACGGATCTGAGCAAGTACGAGAAGATCGTCAAGGACTTCGAATACGTGAGGTGATCGGATGGCTGAGGAAGAGCGGAGAAAGCGGAACGAGTGGGACGACTTCTTCGGAGAGTTCGACGGCGACTTCGAGGATATGCGCGGTCGGCTGGACCAGATACTGGAGGGGTTCATGCGAGGTGAGCTAGACGCAGAGCAGAGCCCCCTCGTCTATGGGTTCTCCATGCGCGTGGGGAATGATGGCGCCCCGGTCATCCAGGAGTTCGGCAACGCCCTAGGATCTAGAAAGGAAGGTGAGGGCAAGGAACTATTGCGCGAACCGCTCACGGACATCATCGAGTCGGAGGACAAGGTGCGGGTCATCGTGGAGCTGCCCGGGGTGGAGAAGAAGGAGATCAAGGTGAATGCCAGCGACCGTGCCCTGGACATCGGGGTGGAGAACCCGGACAAGCCGTTCAGCAAGCACCTGGACCTTCCTTGCGACATCCGGCGGGACAGCGCCAAGGCCAACTACAAGAACGGCGTGCTCGAGGTCGTCCTGACCCGCGTGGCGCCAAAGAAAAGGAGCAAAGCGATCAAGGTGGAGTGAAGTTACAAGGGGAGCGTAACCCCCCTCTTCGATTTTCACTGGCCCCCACCCAAGCGAAACCGCTCACGGTAACGATTATATAGAAGCACAACCTGCTAAAGGAATGTGCCCAGGGAAGAGCTGATCGCCGGGGTGAGAGAGACCCTTGCACGTGCGGGCTTCTACGTGTCCAAGCCTCTCAACATGCGCAGCATCAGCTTTGACGTGGTCGCCCGGCGCGACAAGACGCTGCTAGTGATCAAGATCCTTTCCAATGTGGACGCCTTCTCCAAAGAGAACGCGGAGGAGATGAAGACCTTGGCCGAGGCCCTGCAGGCCTCTCCGCTCATGGTGGGGGAGCGCTCCGGCTCTGGCATCATCGAGGACGGCATCGTCTATTCCCGGTTCGCCGTTCCTATCGTCTGCCTTCAGACGTTGGGGGATTACCTGCTGGAGGGCGTACCCCCCTTCATCTTCGCCGCTCCTGGCGGCCTCTACGTGAAGTTGGACAGCCTGGCCTTGCGCCAGATAAGAGATGAGAGGGGGATCAGCCTGGGCAATCTGGCCGAGGCGGCCGGGGTTTCCAGGCGCACTATCCAGATGTATGAGACGGGCATGGGCGCCATGATCGGGGTCGCCGTTCGTCTGGAGGACTACTTGAAGCAGCCGCTGGTGGTGCCGGTGGACCTCTTCGAGCACAGGACCGGAGAGGCAAAACCGGCCCCGGACCTCGGCAACATGGACGCGTTCACCAAGCAGATCTTCGAGCGGCTGATGCAGATGGGCTTCTCCGTCCTGCCGACCACCAAATGCCCGTTCGAGGCGCTGACCAAGGACCGCGAAGTGCTCATTCTTACCGGCGTAGGATTCAGGGAGAACAGGCTATTGGAGAAGGCGAAAGTGGTCTCGGACATCAGCAAGATCACCGAGCACCGCTCGGTCATTTTCATAGAAAAGGTCAAGTCAAGGGCGAGCATCGAGAGCACCGCTCTGATCGGCAGGGACGAGCTGAAGAAGCTTGATGCGGCAGACAAGCTTTTCCACCTGGTCGAGCAGAGAAGTAGTGAATCCAATGCCAAGCGTTGAAGTGAACGGCTCAACGATCCATGTCTTAGGGGTCGTGAAGGGCCTGGTCGCAGAATCCAAGAAGGTGGAGGAAGCCATTTCCACGCTCGGCCCGGAAGCGGTCGGGCTGAGCGTCTCCAAGGAGGAGCTGGCCGCCCTCAAGGTGAAAGAGGACTACTCCAAATACGAGATGTCCACGTTGGAGGAGGTGTACTCCATCTACGTGGAGAGCTTTGGTCCGATAGCGTTGCCCACGCCCGCGTACGTTAGGGCGATGGAGCTTTGCGAGGAGAGGGCCATTCCCATTCTTCCCTTGGATATGAATGACGAGGAATATACCGAAGCCTACTGCGAGAGAATAGGGGCTATGGAGATAGCGCGGGAGTCCTTCTTCACCCGCAGCATCGCCCGGAAGAAATTCGACATCTCCTCGCCGGAGGCGTTCGCCTTGGACTGGGACCGACGGATCAACAAGGCCAAGGGGTTCAGGGAGCTAGAGGTCGACCGGGAGAGGCACATGGCATCGGCGCTGGAAGCCATGACCTCGAAGTACAAGGTGATCCTGGCCGTGGTGGAATATGAGAAGGAGGAAGGCGTGCTTGAGACGTTGCGGTCGGCAGCCGCGCGCACCGGCCGAGCGGGAACGCGTTCCTAGGGTAGATCATCAAGCACTTTACCGTGCATATTATTTATAGCCAGTAGGGGCTGCATGTCTTGATGCCAGGGGAGGATGGCTTTGAGCAGCGCTTCGCCGAAAGGGTGGACCGGTTCGTCGCTTGGCTGGAGAAGGACCGTTTGCCCCTCCTCGCCATCTTCGTGTACGTGATCGCCATCGCCACGACCCGCGATCTCTTGGAGTATTTCCTGCTGGACCAGCCTTTCGTGACCGCGCCCCATCCATGGATATTCAGCATCGCCCATCACGTGGCCTTCTATGTGGTGGTCTTCCTCGGTCTCATCTTCCTCCTCTCCGCCTTCTCGGGAAGAGGGGTCAGGCGATGCACGAACTTCGTCTGCATGTTCTACTGGATCATCGTGCTGCCGCCCATCATCGACCACTACATTGGTGGGCTCGATCAGAACTATGCGTACTTCTCCATAACCGATTTTGTCAACGCCATATTGCATTTCAGCGGGGAGGGCTTCCACATCGGTCAAGCGAGCGAAGTGGTGGTGGTGCTCTTCGCCATCTTCGCCTACGGCATCTGGACCCAGCGAACCGCTTTATCAACGCTCAAAGGTCGTACCATCGTCCTGGTGCGAGTCTGCTTCCTGGTATTCTTCACCTTCCTAGCCATGTTCATCATGGCCACGCCCGGGGCCTTCCTGCCTGTGGGGTTCAAGGGCGGCATTCCGGAGTTCCCGGCGTTCGACCTAACCCGCTACTACCAGTTCCATCTCTTCCTGCTCCTCTACTACCTGGTGGGCGGAGAGGTGGTGGCTCTGTCCATCTACTACTTCGCCATGAAGTCCGAGTTCCGGCGGGTGCTGCGCAGCATGCGACCCGCGCAGACGCTGTTCTTCGGCGGGGTGGTGGCGGCCGGGATCGTCACCGGTTGGCGTCTGGGATACAGCCTGGACCTGGTGACGATGATTCTGACGACTCCCTACTGGGTCAACCTGTGCTTCGCGGGGACCGCCATCATCGCAGCCCTCTTGACCTGGCAAGTGAGCACCATGTGGAACGATCTGAGTGATTCCGCCTCCGACGAGCCGAGCCGCCCGGACCGGCTGGTGGCCTCTGGCACGGTGGAAGCGAGGTTCCTTTGGCAGATATCCATGGTTCTGGTAATCATCAGCGTCATCCTTTCATTCCTCTTGTCCCTGCTCCAGGGCTTGATCTTGTTGGTCATCTTGGTACTGGCCTTCGTCTACTCGTTCAAGCCGGTGCGCTTCAAGGAACACCTGCTCAGCCCGGTGCTCATCGGCCTGGGTGCCTTCTTGGCCTACCTCTACGGCTACCTCACCCCCTACAGCGTGGTGGAGAAGTTCACGCAAGGAGGGATCTATTATCCTTACCTGACGGGCGACGTGCTCGTGCCTCAGCTCATGCCAGAGGGTTTCCTGTTGGGCTTCTTCATGTTCCTCGGCCTGGTCATCGGATCGATAGTGACGGACATCGATGGCTACGATGAGGACCGGCGTGGGAACGTGCGCACGATCTACACGGTGCTGGGAAAGGAGAGAGCGACGAAGCTCGTTTCCGCCTTGATCTACGCCGGTTCGCTCACTCCGCTCTTCCTTTTCCACCAGCTGAGCGACATACTGGTGTTCCCAGCCCTGGGGGTGGCGGCGGCGGTGCTGTTCGCCCGTTCCATGAGCTCTCGTCCGGTGCTGTTGGTGGCTTTGATAGGCCTGGCATATGCGGCCTTGCGTTACCTCAGCTTGTTCTGATCGGTTCCAGAGAAGAGAAGAAAAGGCGGGGGAACCGGGGGCCGGCCAGGCGAGCCAGGCGGCGCCAATCCGCCTCACCTCGGGCGATGTCCGCGCACACTTCCACCAATGCCTTGTCCTCTTTGAAGCGCCCGAAGAACCGGGGAGCGTCCACCACTCCCACCAGCCAATGCAGGACCGGTCCGATCAGCGCCGCTGCGCGCAGGTCGCGCAGTATCTGTTCTTGACAGCTGCGGTCATAGAGCTCCAGCGCCCGCACGCTCTCCGTGTCCACCACGGCACGCGCCGTCCGGGCGGCCAGATGAGCGCTCAGGAAAGCATATCCCATCCCCTCTCCGGTGATAGGATTGACGAAGCCCGCGGAGTCCCCCACGGCCATGGAACGAACGGAGTGGAGGCGGGGTCGGGGACGGAACGGCAAAGGATGTGCGCTCCTGTCCAGGGTGACGACCGGACCGCAGCGGGCTTCCAGCTTCTCCATGATCGCACGCATGGACGCGTTCAGACGTTCCCTGCTGCTTCCCTGACCTACGATTCCGATGCTGGCACCGTCGCGCTGAGGGAACATCCAGCCGTTCAGCGGAAAGCGATCCCAATGCAGTCCCCGGGTAGGTGTGTCAATCAAATGCAGCTCGATCTTGTCCCCGGGATCTCTCTCCGTTGACACGTTCGCCGCCATTCCCGTGGCCAGAGCCAAGGGAGGAAAAGGCCCGAAGAGCTTCCGGGCCGTTCTGCTGCTCACGCCCTCGGCCACGATGAGTAAGCGCGCCTGGAAAACGCCTGCCTCGGTCTCCACCTCCACTCGGTCCTTGTGCTCACAGACCTCTTTCGTGGCTGTGCCAGACATGAGCTCGGCCCCGGCGCTCACGGCCTGCTTCGCCAGGAAATGATCGAACTGCGCCCGCCGCACCGTCACCCCCACGCGGCGGGAGAAGCTGAACTCCTCTCTCTGACCTCCGACCTCCACCGCGAAGCCCATTATCTGCCGCTGCACGACATCATCGGGCAACTGGAGGTCGAGATGGTTCAGAGCGCGCTGCAACAGCCCTCCGGCGCAGCACTTGACCCGAGGTAGCTGGCCCTTTTCCAGCAACAAGGTGGAGAGGCCGAGCTGGGCACATCCCCTGGCCGCGCATGCTCCTCCCGGCCCAGCCCCCGAGACAATGACGTCGTACACCTTCCTTCTCCATGTGCTTGCGCGTGGATAAATCCGCGCCGACCGCGCTCAACGGATGTTCAGCCGGGGCATCAACCTCGGGAACTTGGCCATCATGACCGCTGACGCCTCCAATGCCCCGCTTCTGCCATCCAGAAGCCCTGACAGCTTGTCTCGCAACAACTCGTCCTCATCCAGCGCTCGCGCCAATTCCCTTACGTCGATCCGACGCGATACCGACCTTACCACTGGTCCGAGGATCGCAGTCGCCCGCATCCTTCTTACGATCTCGCGCCAGCAGGTCCTTTCATAGAGCGCGAGGCTCCGGGCGTTGCCTTCGGTGCGAGCGTTCACCACGGCCAGCGCCGCCAACCTGGAGCTCTCCAGGGCGTGGGTCAAGCCCTCGCCAGAGAACGGGCTAACGAAGCCCGCCGAGTCGCCTAGGGCCAAGCAACGTCCGTTGCGTAGCTTCGGCCTGATCCAAAGAGGCAGCTTATGGAAGCACGATTCTGTATCGTCAAAAGCTCGCCCGAACCGAGATGAGTATTCCTTCCCCACCTTAGAGAGCACGGCGCGAATCGTCTCCCCATCAAGGCCCTTGGCCACGAGAGATACCGTCGCTCCGCCTCGATATGGAAAGACGGCGGCCGTCGGAGGCATTGTCCCGTGGACGCCGGAACGATGGGGCAAGAAATGCACCTCCATGGCATCGTCCGGCTCTTCCTGCAGCTTCATGCGCATGGCCCCTCCCACGGCCACCCTCCTACGGTCGAACCGACCGAAAAGGCGATCGGCGTTCAGGCTAGTAGTCCCTTCGGCCACCAGGAAGTAGCGACAGCGCATCTCACCGGCCGTGGTCGTCACGGCAACGGATGCAGCATCCTGATGCGCGTCCAGGGCCTTGACCCCTTCCAGAAGCTCCGCCCCCGCCTCCTTTGCCTTTTGCGCCATGAGCTCGTCCAGACGTTCCCGTTTGATGGTCAGTGCGAACTGCCCCGTCGCCCGGAGCTCCGCCGCGTCCCCGCCTGAGACCAACCTCAAACGCGAGATCCTTTTTTCCACGATCTCTTCCGGAAGTTCGAAGTCGAGCTTCCTTGCCGCTCGAAGGAGCAGGCCCCCAGCGCAGCATTTCGGACGGGGATGATGCTCCTTCTCTAGTAGCACTACGTCCAACCCTCGCTGGGCTAGCAGACGGGCAGCGAACGATTCGCTCGGTCCAGATCCGGAGACGATGACCTCGTGCAAGACGCACCTCCTCAAGCCAAATAAGAGAAGATGAAAGAGGTTTCAGGGGTTTACTCGCGCTTTCCCTTCCGGTTCACGACCGCCTCAGCGACCACCACGCCCAGCACGCCCAAGAACGGCAGGAAGATGGACAGGTCGATGTTGCCTTCCTTCACGTTGATGGCCGATTCGCCCTTGGACGCGAGCACGTTCACGTAGCTCTCTCCGAACTGCCACACACCCGGGGCGAACTGCTGGTTGTTCATGTAGGACCACATGGTCGGACCGGCGCCGGGCGAAACGCCGGGCGGCGCGCCCACCACCACGACTATGTCCAAGTCCCCATCGCCGTCGTTGTCTCCCAGCTCGACCGCCTTGGTGTCATACTGGGCGCTGTTGGAACAGAGCACGGACATCTGCGTGGTGTAGACGGCGTTGGGGGTGAAGGAGCCGCTGTAGGAGCCTATCGAGCCCTGGGTCAGTATGTACAAGGTCTGCGTATCATACCCTGAACCGACACGGGCTGTCGAGACCACGATGTCCGGTATGCCGTCCGCCTTATAGTCGGTGCCGATATGACCGACATCTCCCACCGCAAAGGCGGTCAGATAGTCGGGCCCGGTCCATGGTATCTTGTAGGTGTGAGCCAGATCCCAGCTTACCGTCAAAGCGAAGTGCCTGATGGTCAGCTTATCCACGTAGAGCGTGTCGTTGAACACGTCGCTCGTGTCCCTTATCAGATCTACCACTCGCACCCAGTAGTAGGCGCTAGGGGTGTAGGTGAGGTCGAACTGCAAGGTCACGTCCGTAATGGCGGTGATGTCCGTCAGGTTGAACCAGGTGATGTTGTCCACTGAGTATGCCAGCCGGAAGGTCTCGGCCGTGGTGCCAGAGCGGTGACCGACGAAGGTCATGTTGTGGAAGGCCCGGTTCTGGTTCGGTATCTGCCAGACCCAACCCATCTCCCTCGTCTGCACGAAGGTGACCTGCAGGTTCAGGAAGTCGAAGTTGACCTTATGGGTCGTTCCGTCGTTGTTCACGAACTTGAAGTCCAGGCTCTGCACTTCGCCGAAGGTGTCCACCGCTTTGGGCAGGATGAAGGTGCGGTACACGTACGACGTATCAGAGCCAGTCGGCTGGATGGTGGTGTCATAGAATGTGAACCCGTCGTATGACCACTGTAGCTTGCTGCTGCCAGTGTAGCCAGAGTCCACCGTGAACTTTGCGATCACCTTCACCTCCGCCGCCACCCTTCCAGAGTAGAACGAGTCGACATCCCAGTAGGTTATCCAAAGCGTGTTTAGCGCGCCAGTGCCGACATTGTAGTCCACTGAGTCGTTGTACTTGAGCCGGTCCGTGTTAAGCCAACCGGTAGTGTCGAGCATGCTCTGCATTGAGGGTATGACAGTGGTAGGAGTGTAGTTCAGGTATGTCTCCCTAAGAACCTCGTAGCTAGCGTCGGCGATGGCCAGGTTGGCCATGGACCCCGTACGACTGGGCGTCGTGCTGCCAGCCGCCGGGTACTCGTACTGCGGCGTGTTGATGATCTCGTCCGGAACTCCCGGAATGGTATACAGGATGCTCACGCTCTTGCTCTTGGTGTTGGTGCGGATGATGTCCGGATACTGGTCCAGGTTCATGTCCGCCACGCGCACGCGAGGGATGTACTGAACGTGGTCCCAGGGGAGCGTCGAGTCAGCGGCCGGCAGGGCAGCTAGGTTCCTGTAGGATGCGACCGCGAACGCTCCGTTCCGATGCGCGGTCGCGTCGCCCGTTATCTTTCCCCACTGGTTCAGCCACACCTTGGTCGCGCCCGTTTCGTACACAGCCACGATGTCCGGATAATTGTCGCGATCGAAATCGCCCACCGCCAGGTCCATGGCCGCCGGGTTGGTGTCCTTGTTCGCTTCGTTGTTCGCTATCCAGGTGTCGGTCGAGTACAAGGTGGTGCGCGTCCATAGTCCGTCGTTCCAGAACACATAGACGCCCCGGTTGAAGTACATGCCCTGGTTCTTGCCGGGGTTGGCGCGCGCGTCGGCCTCGCTCGTCGCTGTCGAGTACACCACCACGTGGATGAAGCTGGCTACCACGTCCCCGTCCCCGTCGTGGTCGAAATCACCGACCGCGATGGCGCCCACGAGCTCCATGTTGCAGGTGTACGTGGTCTGGAAGCGGTCCCCGTCCTGCGTCGAGAATACGCTCGAGTCCTCGTTGTCATATCCCTTGTCATTGTCGTGGGCGGCCTGCGTACCCGCAATAGCATCAAATGGCATGGCGATCGGACGGCCGGACGACCATTGACTGCCATCCGCCTTCTGATTCTCATACCAAATCAGGTTCGCATAGGTGCTATCCTGGCTGCCGATGACCACGTCGTTCCTGCCATCGCCGCTGAGGTCTGCGAGTGCTATTCCGATGCATCCAGCGTTGGGATTATCATCGATGACCGTTTCGTCCCACTGCTCCCCGCCTGAGTACCAGGAGACTTTATTGTTGGTCCAGGTGGCACCCGAGGAGCTCCAGGTGAAGGTGCCGGACCCCACGGTCGCTATCAGGTCGGTTGTGCTCAGAGGGGCGGTGACGTTGATCTGCATGTTCAGGAAGTTGTAGACCTCAGCGGTGGATCCGCCCGTGCCAGTATCTGTTATCCTAAGGATCTTCATGGTGTAGGCGTTCTTCTTCGGGAGCCACCAACCCTGGTAGGCGTCCTTGAGCACGACGTAGACCGTATACACCCCGTTGTTGGTATTCTCGCAATCCGGCGTGGGGCTGGTGCCCGACGTCTTGTAGAGCGAGCTTATCGGCGCGCTATATGCCGGTGGGCTGGCGTAGGATGGCGGTACCTTCTTGACGATGTAGCGGCCAGTATAGTCTGAGATCTCGAGGTCGCTCAAGTAGACAGTGCTGGACAGGCGGTCCACGTCCATGGTCACTATCCTCAGGTACATGGTGTCGGTGTGGTTGAAGTTCGACGTCTTGACCAGACTACCGCTCACTAACTTGTACGTCTCCAGCTTGGGGTAGTTGGCACCCCCAATGCTGATCGTGTCGGCCAGGTTGATGGTAGTGCCAGTGGAGTCCTTCATCTTCATCTGCAACGGGTAGATGTAGGGGTTGCTGGGCGCGCTGAAGTTGTAGACGTAACGATGGAATGTACCGTAGATGCCACCATACTGGAATGCATCTGTGAGCTTGGTCTGGGGGGATACGGGCTCACCGAAGATAGGGTCGAAGACGTAGAAGGCGTTCTCCAGCGCCAGGTTGGCTAGCGCGTCGGAGTAGACCTCAACCAGCACCCTCTCTCCCACGACGAAGTCCTTAGTGATTACGTTATCCGAGTAGCGGCGGATGTAGTAGAAAGTGGTGCCCGTGGACGGACCGGCCTCGCCTCCGCTCGCATCGGGTGGATAGGTTCCGTTCACCAGGTAATGGGAGTAGTTGATGTACGGTCCGTAGCTGTTTTCGCTCCCTCCGCCGGGCTTGAGCTGTATGTTCAGTGTCAGCCTGCCGACCTCCATGTGCCCGTTCAGGTCGGTGGCATTGAAGATCACGATTTCCCCATTCCAGTTGTTATTGTCTATCGGGGGGGTGTACGTGCCAACCGTGAACACGTTGTCGTTGTTGCTGTCGGTCATCTTCCAGGAGTAGTTGCTGGTCGCCGGGTTCCACTGCCCGATCGACGCAAGGTCAACATACACACTGTTACGGTTGAGATCGCCGTCCGGGTCCGTCACCGTGACGTAGAACCAAAGGGGATCACCAGCGTAGGATGGTATGGGGGTCGTTCCCCGAGCACCGATTATCGGCTTGACGCCGCCGCCGACCGCCCCTCCCGAGAGCGTGGCGGTCCAGACCACGGTGTTGCGAACCGTATCCACGATCATAATGCTCATGGGCCCGTGGGGATCCTCACCCAGAAGGATGTCGAAGCCGTAGCGCCATGTCTCGCCGGTCACCCAGGTGGACCCGATGCTGGGCGAGCTGTCGGAGATGCGGAGCACATAAGGCTTACTGTTGAATTCCAAATAGAGCGCAGAGGAGGAGTTCTTGAGCTCTTGTCCGCCTTTATGCGTGATGTTGATCTGCACTTGGGCGGGAATCACTTGCGTATTAATGTAGACCTGCGAGGAGAAGTCCGCGTACGCGTTCTCTTGCGGTGGCGGCATCGAGACCACGTACCACATGATGCTCGAGAACAGCGTCACCGTTATGCCGAGGATGAGGATGTTCCCGATGATCTCGGACACTCCTCTCCGGCTCCACTTCAATCTGCGTTTCAACTGTTGCATCTTACTGCCTCCAAGGTCCTCGCTAAGCTACGCTCCTCTGATCCTACTCTACCTCCAAGAGCATATAAAATGATTCTGTGGTAATTACCCACCTGGGAATCCCCAGAACGTGCCATGAAGAAGCGACTGGCCCGGCTTGCCGATTGCTCAGCCCGGACGCCGAACCAAGAATCGCGTGCGCACAATTATTATCCTCCGCCCCGATAGTGCTGGCAGCTATGCCGCCGCTGTCGCCGCGCGAGAGAGCGCTTCTGCACCTCTACGATGCCCGAAGAGAACAGATGAGGGAGAGGCCTTCGGAGGCCATCACCCAGGAAGGGATCGCCTTGGCGCTGGGAGTGAACCGCACGCACATCACCCGCACCCTGCGCCCCCTGGTGGATGCTGGACTGGTAGAACAGGACAAGGGCCACGTATCCGGCAAGGAGCGCAAGCTCATCTTCTACAAGCTCACCGAGGCAGGATTGGCGAACGCGGTGGATGTGATACGAAGCATCGGGGACGAGGAGTTGGTGGTCGTCGATTCGTCCGGGCGCAGGATGACGACGGTTCGCGAGTTGCTCGCCTTGCGGACCGATCTTCCGGCCCTCACGGTCGCCGATTCCGTTGGGCGGGAGATGCGCCTTCCGCCGATTAAGAAGCTCGTCACCTCGAACGCCCCCCTGCGGCTCGAGGATTTCCTCGGGCGGGAGGAACAGCTGCGGACGGCCCAAGGGTTCGTCCATTCGGACGCGACCTTGCTCGCCGTCTTCGCGAACTATGGCTACGGTTCGTCCACGTTCATGAAGAAGCTCGCCCTGGAGCTATGGGACGGACACCTGTTCTGGCACGACCTGGAGAAGGAGAGCTCCTCGGTCAAGCTGGTCGAGGCACTGAGGTCTTACGCCAGTCAGCTGGGCCTGGAAGGCGAGCTGGACCGTCTCAGGAATGAGCGGGTGTTGTTGTGCTTCGATAACTACAACGACGTAAGCCAGGAGAACGTCGATGTGCTCTTCGACCTCCTTCAGGCGTTGAAGGGAGGGGCGGCGAAGATGGCTGTGGCCATGCGCGAAGAGACGCCCTCGTACAACCGTTTCTACCAGAAACGCGATCTGGTTGACGGCTCCGCCGTCGAGGTGCACGTGCATCGCTTCGATGAGGCCATGGCCCGGAGGCTGGTGGGGGAGGACATCGATGACGAAGCTTTCCAGCTCATCTACATGCTCACCCGGGGACAGCCGCTCGCCCTGGCATTGATCAAGAAAGGGGATGCCGAGGAGCTGCGCAAGATACGTTTGAGCGAGGAGGTGAGCTTTCTCATGTACCTGCGCACCCGGAGAAAAGCAGATTAGAACGTGGCCGGATATCACTCACATGCTGGTCAGAGAAACCATCTTCCTCTACGTCCTTGGAGCAGCCTTCGTGCTCCTCGGTTTTCTGGCCAGCTATGTCGCTCACGTCTCTGTGCTGGGAATAGGGTTCTTTCTGATGGGGGCCTGGATGTTCCTCATGCCATCCATGCGCCAGCGTTATGGCTAAATCAGTACTCTATGCCCTGCCGGGCCATGACCCCCCTGTCGTAGGGGTGCTTGCGCATCACCATTTCCGTCACCAGGTCCGCCTCCTGGATGATCTCCTCCGGAGCGTTGCGGCCGGTGAGCACGACCTCCACCTCTCCGGCCCTAGAGCGCACTACCTCCAGCACCTCGTCCGCCTGCAGGATGCCGAAGTCTACCACCACGTTGATCTCGTCCATGATGACCAGGTCGTATCTGCCCGAGGTGAGCGCTTCGCGTGCCTTCTCCAATCCTTCGTGGGCCAGGCGCTCGTCTTCCTTCGTGTGCCGGCCCTTGTGTATCAGCTTGTCCCGGCCGAACTGGGATATTTCGATGGATCCTAGCTTGCGCAGCGCAACTATCTCCCCATAGTCATCGCCGTGCTTCATGAACTGGATGATGCATATTCGAAGACCCCGCCCCCAGGCTCGTAACGCCAATCCTAGGGCGGCGGTCGTCTTGCCCTTTCCCCCTCCGGTGTAGACCTGAACGAGACCGAGGCCTGACATGCTCCTCGATTCGTGATTGACCGACCAGGTATAGAAACATCCCCCTGGGCAAGTGCTTTTATCTTGCGGCGGCGTCTAAGGTCAGGAATGCTCGAGATCGAAGTCAAGGCCCCGGTCGCTGACCTCGCAGGGCTGGAGGCAAAGCTGAGGGGGATGGGCGCTAGGGACTTCGGGACCTTGGCGCAGAAGGACGTGTACTACGCTCATCCGACCAAAGATTTCGGGGTCACCGACGAGGCCCTGAGGATAAGGATCGAGAATGACCTCCAGATGCTCACCTACAAAGGGCCGAAGATAGACCCATCCTCCAAGGCCCGCGAGGAGATCGAGGTCTCGGTCGCCAACGCCAAGGCCATGGCCGAGATCCTGGAACGACTTGGATTCAGGCCGGTGCTGACCGTGGTCAAGAGACGCAAGGTTCTCGGGCTCAGGGGCATCTCCGTCTGCCTGGACCGCGTCGATGGACTGGGGGATTTCGCGGAATTCGAGTTCGAAGGCGAGGAACTGGAGAAGGGTAAGGAGGAGATCGCCACGCTCATGCGCGAGCTTGACGTGCGCGGGAACGAGCGCCGCTCCTACCTGGAGCTGCTCCTACTGAGATCCCCGGTCGACCATCAGAAGACCTGAAGGTCGTTAGACCCATAGGTGAGCGACAACTGCCTTTACGCCTTCAGAGCGATTTGATCTTGTCGACCACGAAATCCTTGATCTTCGGATCATCTGGGATGGTCACGGACTTCTTGAACCGTTCCGTGCCGTCCGGGAGGTAGTATCCTCTTGAGAGCGAGATGAACTCGTTCTCACCGTCGTCTGTGATCGCCTTCTTGCGGGCAACCTCGATGAAGTTGTTCCGTCCGAATGGGATCTTCTCAGCGCTTATCGTTACAAAATCCACCTTCTTGCCCGGTGCCTCTTCGTCCATTACAGTGCCTCCTAAGTCGGCATCTCGGAAGATGTGGGTTCTGTATTAAAAGTTTCTACAGAGAGGAATGTATCTCGATTGCCGACCTTTGACACGACAACATCTAGGGTGTTGGAAAGAGCCCATCCAGGCCGCCCCTCCTGCATGCGATGGCGACACCTAGATATAGCAATCCGCGGATTGCACTGGCCATGACCGATGGCGGGGCTGGAAGTGACGCCGTGCCAAGGTACTGCCCCGGCTGCGGCATGCCGTTGCCCGAGCAAGCGGAGATCTGCCCCCATTGTGGTCGCGGCCTGGGAATGGCTCACAACTTCTATGCGCAGGTCGACCCCCGTCCTCCGACCGACACCGTCGGAGATGCCATCCTGGGGGTCGGCCGAGCGGTCGGCGCCTATACCGCCCTCGCTTTGATCGTGCTCCTGATCATCAACGCAGGCATACTCATATGGAGCCTGGGGGTGGTGCTCCCGATCGCCGCGGACCCGAGCCACGGCACGACCCTGTACCTCCTCATCCCGGGGCCGAACCCCATCCTCAGACTATTCCCGGTGGACGGCGTTTGGTTCGGCGTATACCACGTCCTCATCGTCAGCGCCATCCTCGCCTCATTGGCCTGGACGTTCAAGAAGAGCGCCAAGCCGTTCGCCAAGGAGCTAACGCTGCAACTTCCAGAGGAAGGGCACAGCCCCATCTACCGCATCACCACCCTGTTCCTGGCCCTGATGGCCGTCAATCTCATTTACGTTGCGCTGATCATCCTCTTCAACGCTATTCCTAATTCCCCTGGCTTCGGGGATATGAAGCTGTGGCAGCTCTTGCACGCTTTCGCCAGCGCCTCCGTCTGGGAGGAGCTGATCACGCGCGTGCTCTGGCTGGGAGTGCCGCTGCTCCTCATCGACCTGGCCTTGGGCAAGGCGAAGAGCCTCAAGCCATACCTGCTCGGCGGAAGCAAGGTGTTCGGCACCAAGGAGATCGTTTTCATTTGGGTGTCGGCGGGCATCTTCGCCCTCGGTCACATCGTCTACTGGGACGCTTTCAAACTGCTCCCCACCTTTGCCGCTGGCATAGCCTTGGGCTTCCTCTTCATACGCTACGGGCTCTATGCCTGCATAGTGCTTCACTTCGCCGTGGACTATTACGACATGCTTGGCCTCTCGTTGAACAGCGTGGCTATCCAAGGAGTCTTCGGGCTCATCCTCATCGCCCTGGGGATCCTCGGCATGCCGTTCCTGGTGGTGTATGCCCGACGCATCATCATGTTCGTGCTCGGGCTGGACCTCAGGCCGAGGCCCGCACCCACCGCCAGCTCTCTAGAAGCGGGCATGGGTGGGCAGACAAGCACCTTTGAGGCACAGCCAGCAGTCGGCTCCCGGGGGCAAAGCTTCTTCACCTGCGCCCGCTGCGGCAGCAATGAAGCGAAATACCAGGACGGAAAGCTGGAGTGCGTTCGATGCGGTTGGCGTCAGTAGCTTAGTTCTTGAACGCCGACAGCTTCCGCAACCGGTCTCGCGACGTGATCGCCTCGCCCAGGCTCCTTGCCTCTATGACCAGCCTTCCCTTGTAACCTTCCAGGCCAGAGAGCACCCGCTGGTAATCGATGTTGCCCTCGCCGATGGGCAGGTGAGCATCCCGGTCTCCCAGGTTGTCGTGCACGTGCACGTTGGCGAATCTCTCCTTGTGCGCGAGCCACCCCTCGATGGAATTGGTGGTGTTGGCGTGGCCGACATCGAAGCATAGGTCCATGTCCAGGCCGTCCAGCAATGGAAACAGCTCGTCCGGCGTCCGGCCCATGGCCATCGGACCGAGGTTCGGCATGTTCTCCAGCGCCACCCGCACGCCCGTGTCCCGGGAGACCTTCTCGATGAGCGCGAGCGACTCTCGCGTCCTCTCGAACACCGATCTCTTGTCCAGCAGCCCGATGGGCGAGTAGAACCCCGGGTGCACGGTGTAGACGGACATATTCAGTTTGCTCGCAGAGCTCAGACCGTTCGTCACCTCTCGCACCGACGCTTCGCGGATGCGGGGATTGAGCGAGCCGATGTTGATGTCGCTCAGCGGCGCATGAGCGGAGAACTGCAGATCGAAGGAGGAGGTGGCATCGAGGAACTGCCCCTCGATGGAGGGCAGGAAGTGCTTGCCCTCGCCCACGATCTCCCAAGCGTCGAACTCCTGGCTCACGAAACCCAAGGCCATCTCAAAGTCAAGCATTGAGAATACCGGCGAAGAAACGGATATCATCGAACGACCTCCTTTCCATCCATGGTCATAGGTGCCACCTCATCGATGAGCTTCTGCGGGTCCCCGGCCTCGATGGACACCTCGATACTCCCTAGCGGCATCTCCTCGTCCACGAAGCTCACCTTGCCCACGAAGGCCACCTGCTTGTTGAGCCGCAAGACTATCTCCTCGTCCCGAACACCCCGGACCAGGATGTGGCGCGTGCTGTCGAGTATACGCTGGTTACGAATGAGTTCCTTGAAGCGGTCCAGCGATCCCGTTCGGGCCAGCAGGCCACCCTCGTACTCCTCCACCAAGGCGTCGGGGAAGAGATTGAGAAGCGCTTGCCTCACCTTCTCTGGATTCTCGGTGGGAAAGCAGTGCACGCGGGCGGTGATGAATGACATGCGCTCGGCATCCCGGACGAAGTATTTAAAAGGCGACTCTTCTTCATAGGAGGTCGGATGTGGAACCAGGTTCTGGAAACGCTCGCCTCCGAGGGCATCCTGCTCGAACCGGAGGCGGCAGGATTCATCATGCAGCAGGTGGACCCCCTTGCTTTCGTCAAAGCGGCGATATCGAGGATGCCGCAGCAGCCTCTGGTGATCTCCGTTCAGGACCTGAGGGAGACGTTCTGCTCTTCCCCCGAGTCTCCAGCTTGCCCGCCACAGCTCCCGCCTCGGCAAGAGGTGCGCCGGGGCGAGGTAAAAGTGATCAAGGACATCACCGGCAACTCGACCTGCGAGGGCAACATCATCGACTTCGCCCGCTATTTCAACGACCGTTTCCAGACCCTCAAACGCATCCTGCTCAGAAGGCGGGAGCTGGCGGGCTGCGTGAGCGTCCCCCGGGCCCTCAAGCTGGAAAGGGAGGTGAAGCTCATCGGCATAGTGAACGAGGTCCGCATCACCAAGAACGGCCACAAAATGCTGGAACTGGAGGACGAGGAGGGCAAGTGCCTCGCTTTGATGATGAAGGATTCGCCGCTGATCAACGAGGCGGTGGTGCAGGACGAGGTCATAGGTATCATCGGCAAGAACTCTCGCAAGCGCGAGATGATCGTGGTGGATGAGATCGTCCGTCCAGATGTGCCGCTACGGGGCAGCATGGCCCCTACGGACTCGACCTCGCAAGTGGCATTCGTCTCGGACATGCATGTGGGGAGCAACACCTTCCTCCGGCCGCAGTGGGACAAGATGGTGCATTGGGTCCGGACCGAGGGCCAGAAGGATGGTCTGGAATACATGGTCATCCCCGGGGACTGCGTGGACGGGATCGGCATCTTCCCTGACCAGGAAGAGGAGCTGGAGATCGAGGACATCTTCGAGCAGTACCGCCTCCTGGCGGAGCTGCTCAAGGGACTCCCGGATTGGCTTCGGATCGTCCTGCAGCCGGGTAACCACGACGCCGTCCGACCGGCGGAGCCGCAACCCGCCTTCAGCGGAGAGATCGCGCGCATGTTCGATTCACAGATCGTGCTCGTTGGCAATCCATGCTACATGGAGATCGAGGGACGCCTCATCCTCTCCTACCACGGCCGGAGCATGGACGACCTGGTGAACGCCATCCAAGGCCTGACATATGACAATCCACTGGAGGCGATGAAGGAGATGCTCAAACGGAGGCACATGGCGCCGATCTACGGCGGCAAGACCCCCATCGCCCCGGAGAAGAAGGATTACTTGGTCATTGATCCGGTGCCGGACATCTTCGTCACCGGACATGTGCACGGTGCAGGTATCTCCGAGTATCGGGGAGTGAGGCTGATCAACGCTTCCACCTGGCAGGCGCAGACCTCCTTCCAAAGGATGCACAATTTCCATCCCAACCCGGCCAAGATGCCGCTGGTGCATCTGGGCACGGGGAAGAGCGTGATAAAGGACTTCAACTGAGCAGCTATGTCCTGTTCCAGAAAAGGAATATCACGAGATAGCCTAGGACCAGCATCCCTAGGGAGATGATCCAGAAAAGCCGGAGAAGCTTGGCCTTCCTCTCCGGGTCGGAAAAGATGTCTTCTAGGTTCATTTCGCCCGCGCGGCCATCTTCTTCTTGATGCGCTTCAAGCGGAAGATGCTCTCGCGCTCCATCTCTTCCAGGCGCAGGCGGATGAACGCTTCTGCCTCCTGCAGCTCCGGAATGACCTTGTACTCCAGGGCATTCACCCGGCGCTTGGTCTTCTCGATCTCGTCCAGCAATCGTTTCATCGTGGTCTCGATCTCCGCCGCCTCCACGATGGTCTCCAATTGCGCCTCGTAGGCCTTGGCCGCCTCATCGATGTACGAGGAGGTGCCGATCACTCCGTAGCCGCGCTTGTCCGCCGGAGTGCGGATGCTCGCCGCCTCGATCTGCGGCACCACCAGGCCCATGATGTTCTTGGACTGGAGCTTGATCTCTGGATGCACCTTGAGCGCGAAAGCGGCCGATTTCACCGCTATGACGCCGTCCACCGCCTTGGCCACAGCGATCTTCTCCATCGCCGTCTCGTAGTCGCGGTTGACCTTGATCCGGATCTCCTTCGCCTCCTCCAAGATCTTGAAGAACTCCAGGATCAGGCCGTCCCGTTTCATCTTCAGTATCTTGTAGCCTGCCTGGGAGAGCTTGATCTTCCTCTTGACCTCGAGGAGCTCCGACCGGGTTGGTTTGACGTCCAGCTTGGGCATGCCTTACGCCGCCTGGGGCTTCTGCTTGTGCGCCGGGTGGTACTTCTCGATCCACTTGCGGTCGATACGGGTCAGCTGGTTCTCGGGAATGTGCGCGAGCAGGTCCCACATCAGGTTGAGGGTGGTCTCTATGTCCCTGTCCTCCTCCCTGCCCTGGCGCACCAGGCGCTTCTCGAACAGGTCGGCGAAGTCCAAGAACTTCCTGTCGCGGTCGGAGAGCGCGCCCTTGCCGACGATGGCCACCAGACCGCGCAGGTCTCGGCCTTCGGCATATGCGGCGTAGCATTGGTCTGAGACCGACTTGTGGTCCTCGCGAGTGCGGCCCACGCCGATTCCAGCGTCCATCAGCCTGGAGAGCGAAGAGCCCACGTCGATGGGCGGGTAGATGCCCGCTCGGTGCAGGTCGCGCTTGGCCACGATCTGCCCTTCGGTGATGTAGCCCGTTAGGTCAGCGATCGGATGCGTGATATCATCACCTGGCATAGAAAGGATGGGGATCTGGGTGATGGATCCCTTCTTTCCCTTGATCCTTCCCGCCCTCTCATACAAAGTGGCCAGATCGGTGTACATGTATCCAGGATACCCCCGGCGACCGGGAACCTCCTCACGCGCCGCACCGATCTGCCTCAAAGCCTCGCAATAGTTGGTTATGTCCGTGAGGATGACCAGCACGTTCATGCCTAGGGTGTAGGCCAGGTACTCGGCCGTCGTCAGCGTCAGCCGAGGAGTGATGATGCGCTCGATGGCTGGGTCATCGGCCAGATTCATGAACACGACCGCGCGCTTCAGCGCCCCGGTCCGCTCGAAGTCCTTCATGAAGTACTGTGCCTCTTCGTTGGTGATGCCCATGGCGCCGAACACCACTGCGAACTCCTCTTCCTTGCCAAGCACCTTGGCCTGGCGGGCGATTTGCAGCGCGATGTCGTTGTGCGGGAGACCCGCGCCGGAGAATATCGGCAGCTTCTGCCCCCGCACCAGGGTGTTCATGCCGTCGATGGTGGAAATGCCCGTCTGGATGAACTCCCGCGGATTGTCCCTGGCCCAGGGGTTGATGGCCGAGCCGATGATGTCCAATCGGTCCTCGGGAGTGATCTTCGGGCCTCCGTCCAGTGGTTCTCCCGAACCGGACATGATGCGGCCCAGCATGTCCTGGGACACCGGCATCTTCAACGTCTCGCCGGTGAACCTGGCGCCAGCGGACCGTTCGATGCCCGCGGTGCCCTCGAACATCTGGATGACGACCACGTCACTGGATGTATCAAGCACCTGACCCCGGCGCTCCTCGCCGTTGGGCAGTGTGACGATGGCGATCTCGTTGTATCCCACTGGGTCGGTCTTCTCCACGAAGACCAACGGTCCGGCGATCTGTGAGATGCTCCTGTACTCCTTGCTTACGGCCATTTACTTACCTCCCAGTGATTCGAAGGCCTTGTCCATCTCTTTGAGGATCGTCTCAAGCTCGTTGTCCACGGTCTCCTCGAACTTGGACTTGCCCAGCCTGGTACGCAATGGCATGTTGGCAATGGCGTCCACCATGACGTCGTTCTCCACCGCCCTCTTGGAGAGGTCGGCGAAGCGCTTGATGGTCCTCATCACTTGGTACTGGCGGCTCATCGGGCAATAGGTGTCCACCGGATGGTAGGCGTTCTGTTGCAGGACGATCTCGCGGATCATCCTCGCCACTTCGAGGGTCAGCTTCTGCTCCTCCGGCAACGCGTCAGAACCGACCAGCTGCACGACCTCCTGCAGCTCTGCCTCCTTCTGCAGCACCTCCATGGCCCAGGCACGCAGCTCCGGGAAGTCCGGGGCCACGTTGGTGCGGTACCAGGAGTCGAGGGTGCTAGTGTACAGCGAGTAGGATGTCAGCCAGTTGATGGCCGGGAAGTGTCGGCGCTCGCGCAATTTAGAATCCAGGGCCCAGAAGACGCGCACGATGCGCAGCGTTCCTTGAGTGACTGGCTCTGACAGGTCGCCACCAGGCGGGGAGACCGCTCCTACGACGGAGACCGAGCCTTGGCTGCCCGAGAAGGCGTCCACGCGACCGGCGCGCTCGTAGAACTCCGACAGGCGGGCTGAGAGGTAGGCAGGGAAGCCTTCCTCGCCGGGCATCTCTTCCAAGCGGGAGGAGATCTCTCTCATGGCCTCCGCCCAACGGGAAGTGGAGTCGGCCATCACGGAAACGTCGTAGCCCATGTCGCGGTAGTATTCGGCGATTGTGACTCCCGTGTAGACGGAAGCCTCGCGGGCTGCTACAGGCATGTTTGAGGTGTTTGCTATGAGCACGGTACGCTCCATGATTGACTTTCCGGAGCGCGGGTCCTTCAGGCCCGGAAATTCAACCAGAACCTCGGCAATCTCGTTCCCCCGCTCCCCGCAGCCCACGTAGACTATGACGTCGGCGTCGCTCCATTTAGCAAGCTGGTGCTGGCCGACCGTCTTTCC